>NZ_JSDQ01000093.1:0-36353 GCF_000813665.1 Neochlamydia sp. EPS4
AATATCTAATTGGCCTTTCCTAAAACCTTGCAGGCTACTGACCTCATTATAGGAAAAAGTTAAAAAATTAGTTTACGTAATGACTTGCAGTCTAGGAAAATTTTGTAAAAAAATTTTCTTAATTTTTCTATTCACTATTGATGATAAAGTCGATAATTTTCTGAGATAATTGATCATACAAGGGTGAATGAGCAGCCTCGTAAGCTTCGTCGTAATTCGTTAGCTGGCCTAAAGAAAAAACATTGATCCCATCACGCGTTTTTTCATATTCATGATCAAACTCAATTGAAGCCATCACCTTAGCAGGCCCCCATAGCGGTTTTCCCTTCATATTATCTACCAAGGTTACTTGGGCTATTGCTATTAACCGCGTTTCAGTAGGAATAATAGAATGTCTTAATTTCCCGCTATTTTTACGTTCATAATGGTAGCCCACATTTTCATTTTCAATGGGTAGTAAGTCCACTAGTAGGGTAAGATCGCCTTCCCATTTTTGATATTGCAAACCTGTTTGCGTGGAAACTAATTTTATTAAATTAGCAGTCAATTGACCTTTTGCATCATTTTTAACATACGGAATACAGATTGTTTGATATGAAGATAAAACTTCCTCCGGCCCGGCATGATAACCACAGGAAGTCATAAGAAAAAAAGGAGTAAAAAAGATCCATAAATAGCAACGTGTCATGAATGATTAACTATTCTTATCTTTTTTACCTGAAGGCACCGGAAAAACAAGAGGAGCTAAAGCTCTAGCATCATGAGAAAAGCCCATTTGCTCTAGCCTATCTCTGCAACGCTGGGCCACTAGAGTATCTGGAAAATTCTTAATCGCGTTACTATAATAAATAAGCGAAGCACGTGGTTGCTTAATCTTTTCATAATATCTAGCTGTTTCATAAAGAGCTGTTGCATAACACTCTTTTATTTGCTGAACATTTTGCCTAACTTTGTCTATCCGCTCATCTTTAGGAAATTCGTGGATAAATTTCTTTGCATTAAGCTCTGCAAAAGCTAAAACATCAGGATTTTGCGGCTCATTTTGGCATAAATCATAGTAGATACAGCTTATATTAACATAGCTAGTAGGCGTTAATTCATTTTTAGGAAAACGTGAGCATAAAAGCTGAAAGGATTCAATACTTAAGCGATATTCACGCTTTTCCCAAAGGAGACACCCTTTAGCATATAAAGCCTGAGCTGCCATTTCATGACTGGGCATGGCGGTAAGCACTTCATCATAAATTGCTAGGGCAAGACTTTTGCCTGTCGACCATTTTGGAAGCTGTTTTGTACCTAATAGACGTCGCTTAGCGCCGCCACGTAACTGTTCTGCAATAGCATATTTATACTCAATTGCTTCAAGGAAATATGGAGGATTGTTTTGGCATTTAAGATAGGCAGAAAAAGCCTTATTAGCAAAATCGTATTCTTTCAAATTAAATTCAGCTATCCCTAAATAATATAAAGACTGCTGACCATAAGGATTGTTAGGGAAGTTATTAGAAACAATAGCAAATTGACGAGAAGCCTCCTGCCAATCTCCATTATTCATCGCTGTTTGCCCCAAAGAAAAATGTTGATCTGGCTGCAAAGTGGCTAGCTTGTCTACATCAACAATTCGTCCATTTTTAATTGTATAAGCTGCTTCTAAATAAGGACTACTTAAGTAGCAAAATGTAAAAAATACCAAGCGCATGTAGATGCTTAAATGTCTCATTATACTCTCCTTAAACAAAGCAAGAAGTTTAAACCATGTCAAATAAAAGGTAAAGGCGATTTACCATAGACGCAAAGAGAAGGCTAAAAAAATAATAAAGTGCAGAAATATAGCAATTTAGGATCAGTTACTAAACAGTTTGAGGAGCTTTTTCTTTAATCTTATATGCTTAAAAAAAACTATATCTGCATACCCAACCCTCTGATACATGCCTCTCTGCTTAACGAAAGGGATTTTATAAAGTATGGGGATACATAAGGAGTAGCTCAAAAGCGTATTATAATTATTTTAAGCTTTATTCTGTAAATGATCAAATAGCTTGTCTTAAGGCACAGCCTATACTAGGCTTATTACCTGTTAGTACCCCTAGTCCTTTGGACATGTTAGACTTTTTCATAACCAAAGTTTTGATGGATAGTTCTGCTTACTAGTAGGCTACTTTCCTAGAGCAAAAAAAATTTTCAAAGCTTCTTTCAAAGGGATACAGCACCGTTTTGGCAAGCGATCTTTTATGAGCGCTGCAAGGCTTCTTCTAAAGCTACCTAAACTTATCATCTCTACCTAAGCCTTGAATGACTCTTAAAGCATCCTTTCTTTTTTTCATCCAAGGAGTGCCGGTCTCTTGGCTTAGCCTTCCTCTTCTTCATAGAAGTACTACAGGATCTATCCCCATCCCCACACCCATCAAATGATTGTCAAAAAGCTTGACTATCCTAAGTGCGAGCTCCATACGCGGTTCTTATGCTCTTTAGCAGCTTAAAGAATCCTCTGGTTTGCTATTAACTCATCGGCTTCAATGCTCTTCGTTGGCTTACTTATTTGGAAGGAAGCTATAAAATTATCCTTAAGAGGCTTAGGGCCTCCTTACCAAAATTCATTTATTCTGAGATATGGGAAAGATCACGGTTCTATAAAGCATAGGGGGAAAAAGAGATTTATCATGGGCTAAAAAAGCTAAAGCTAAAAGGATTGATCTGTAAGCAAAAAAGAATGGATTATAGAAAGAATACTTGCCTAGTCTAGATTAGGCTATGACGTAGAACAAGTAAAATTTATGAGGCTTTGCCAAACGCTAGTTCAGCCTTTCTTTTATTTGCTAGGATATGTCTTCTATTAAGAAGAATAGCGCAATAATTTAATTCAAAGAATGCCTCTTAATAAAGGGAAGTGATTTAAGCTTGGATTCTAATTCAGGCGTTAAAGTTACTCCCCAGCGGCTTTCAATATGTAAAATGGCATGCACATCTTCCTGGCAATGAAACTCTAATTGAATGGGCGTGGTTCCACGATGTTCTATAAATAACCCTTTAAGTTGCATAATTTGGGTTAAACGCACACTGTCCAAATCTATTTTTAAAGACAAAGTCTTAGACTCTTTCATTACTTCTCTCTTTTTTTCTAGCACGACCTTTGATTTTTCTACTTTTTTATCTCGCCCCTCTCCTATAGCTTTTGCAAAACGCGCTGCTTGTAATTTAGCTTTATCAAAAGCCCGATCGCATTCTTCTACCATCGCTTCATTAGCTTTAGTTAAATCATCGATCCATTTACAAGAGAGTCGAAGAGAGTCTTCCTTTTTATCTACTTGAATGACTGCATACAATAATTGATTTTCTTTTAACAATAAGCTTTTCTGCTCAAATAAATCAGACCATATAGGCATCTCATAACGATCCATGCCATCGCTAACCATCAAGATGGCAAACTTTTTCTGTGTTTTAGAAGAGACTCGTATTTCAGCTGTTTCTACAATCAAAGCTGCCCGAAAGACAGCATTGTGCTCTAGATTTTGAACATGGCTTAAAGGTATGCAAGAAAGCCGTGTGATAATCTCACGATAAGCATCCATGGGATGACCGGTTAGGAAAAAGCCCAAAAGTTCTTTTTCTCGTAAAAGAGTATCTAATCGGGAGGTCTTCTTTTTGACTTCAGGAGGATGAATAAAACGAGATTCGGAGGACTCTCCCATCAAAGTAAAAAGGGATAAGACGCCAGCTGAAGCTTCTTGCTTTTCTTTTAGCACAGTTTCATAGATAGGATCAATACTTTGCCTTAAGCTATCTCTCGACCAGCTAGTAAAATCAAAACATCCTGCATCCACCAAGTTTTCAATGACCTTTTTACCTACTTTCGTGTTATCAATTCTTTTAATAAATTGATATAAGCTCGTATAAGGACCGCCTCTATTTCTTTCCTTAATAATAGCTTCCACGACTCCTTCTCCCACTCCTTTAATACCTGCCATGGCAAAACGAATTCCTTGAGGAGTAGCAAAAAACGTAGCATGCGCTTCGTTAACATCTGGCTGCAAAATGGCGATACCCATTTCTTGGCATTCCCCAATGAATTTAGTTACCTTTGTTAAATCATCACTGTCGCACGTCATGAGAGCAGCCATCCACTCATTAGGATAGTTAGCTTTCAGATAGGCAGTCACATAGGAGAGGTAACCATAGGCAGCTGCATGGGATTTATTAAATCCGTAGGCAGCAAATTTTTCCATTTTATCAAAAATTTGCATCGAGGTTTCTTCATCAATCCCATTTTCCAACGAACCTAAACGAAATTTTTCTCGTTGCTGAAGCATTTGATCCATATCTTTTTTACCCATAGCACGTCGCAGTACATCCCCTTCACCTAGCGAAAATTTGGCAAGTTTACTAGCTATCTGCATCACCTGCTCTTGATAAACCATAATGCCATAGGTTTCTGCAAGAATATCATTCATCCATGGATGGTCATATTCAATGGGTTCACGACCATGTTTTCTATTAATGAAAGAAGGAATCATATCCATAGGGCCTGGGCGGTAGAGAGCTCCTACGGCAATAATTTCTTCAAACTTATCCAAATGGAGCTGGCGCGCCAAATCTTGCATGCCTGCAGATTCCAGCTGAAAGATGCCTAAAGTTTTTCCTTGGTTTAAAAGATTAAAGGTAGGCTGATCATCTAAAGGAAGATTAATCCAATCAATGGCTTTACCCACCCTTTTATAGATTGCCTTTACACATATATGAATGGCGGTCAATGTTTTAAGGCCTAAAAAGTCCACCTTTAGCATTCCCACTAATTCAACAGGTTTCATGGAGAGCTGAGTCACTGGCATATCAGAATCTTTAGAAAGGCAGATAGGTATGAAGTTAGTCAGCGGCTCTCCACTGATAATGATGCCTGCAGCATGAATGCCTGTATTGCGAATAGATCCCTCTAAAGTTTTACCTATATCGATGATACGTTGAGCATCTTCGTCCTGCTCATACATAGCCCGTAAATCTGGATCTTTTTCTAAAGCTTTCTCAAGGGTTATATTAAGGTCATCCGGTACAAGTTTAGCAATCGCATTTACCTTAGCCAAAGGAACACTTAATACCCGTCCTACATCCTTAATGGTCATCTTCGCTTTCATAGTGCCAAAAGTAATGATCTGCGCAATATTATCTTTACCATATTTTTGAAGGGTATAGTTAATTACCTCACTGCGCCCGTCCATACAAATATCTACGTCAATATCAGGATAAGAAAGCCGTTCAGGATTGATGAAACGCTCAAAAAACAGATGAAAACGTAGGGGTTCAATATCGGTCACCCCAATAAGATAAAGCACAATTGAACCAGCCCCCGACCCTCTACCTGGTCCTACAGGGATCCCCTGACGTTTGGCCCAATTGATAAAATCCCATACAATCAGCAAGTAGTCACTCATCCCTTTGGGAACAATAATATCCATCTCATATTTCAAGCGCTCCTGCACGATGTGGAGAGGATCTTTCTCAGGAAAGATCTCTTTTATTTTATTTAAACGTTCAGGTGTATACCGCTTGGAAATACCTTCCTCGCATAATTGCCATAGATAATTTTTTACGGCCTCAGCTTGCTCTTCTTTAGTGTAATTTTTTCCCTCAAGAGAAGGAGGTAAGTAAATGGGATAATGCTTGGTTTTGAAATCAATAGCCACATTACATTTTTCAGCGATTTCCAAGGTATTGGATAGAGCTTCTGGAAAATCGCTAAAAAGCTCGGCCATTTGTTGAGGAGATTTAAAATAGCATTCATGAGAGGGATAAGTACGACGTTTGGGGTTAGGCACGCGAAATTTTGGGTTGCCATACGAGTCTTTTTCCCACATTTCAGTAGGCTCCCCAGACTGAATATTAAGTAAGATCTCATGAGCGCGCCAATCAGCACGTTCAATGTAATGACTATCATTTGTAGCAACGGTCTTTATGTTAAGCTCTTTAGATATTTCTATAAGAGTGGTATTAATTTTTTCTTGTTTTTGTATATAGTCTTGATAATATTGCTGAAGCCAGGTTTCTTGATGCAAGCCGTCCTGGCGAATATCTTGATCTGTCATCCGGTGGCGTTGTAATTCAAGATAATAATCGTCTCCAAAGAGCTCTTGATACCAACGGATTTTGCTTATTAAGCTATCTTTTGTGCCATTTAAAGCTTCATAAGCGATTAAGCTACTTTGGCAACCTGATAGGCAAATCAATCCTTCACTATGAAGCTTAAGCACTTCATGATCGATGCGTGGATGGTAGTAAAATCCCTCTAGATAACCGATGGAAGTTAATTTACATAAGTTGTGATAACCAGCTTTATTTTTAGCTAAAATAGTTAAATGAAAATTAGTACGTGCTCCATATTCTTTTTTTTTGTCAAATCGCGAGTCGGGGGCTACATAAAACTCACAGCCTAAGATGGGTTTAACCCCCACATCTTTACAGGCCTTATAAAAATCAATAGCCCCAAACATGTTACCATGATCTGTTAAAGCTACTGCAGGCATTTGAAAAAAAGCTGCTTTTTTGGCAATAGCATGTACATCAGCAGCAGCATCTAAGATGGAAAATTGAGAATGGACATGTAAGGGAACCCACATAAATATAATCTATCGCAATTATTGAAGAATTTAGGATCGAGTATACCGTATCTGATGAGATCGAGTAAACAAACAAATAAAAGGCTATTAGAAATTTAGTAAGATGCGATTTCTTTTAAGCTCTTTAGCCTTTTAGATAGGATGATGACTTAAACTCCTTGCAAGAAGAAAAGCTTGAAGAATGAGAGATAAAAACCATTGGAAAATAAAATTTATTTTCTAAGGGGGGCTGCGTTCTTTTTCAACGCTCTTTTTTATAGATTTATAAAAGCCTAATTAAAAGATAACAAATTTTTACGGTTACTTTTGAGGAGGGAGGGATTTATATAAGAATTAAAAAAAAATTCTTTATCTTAGCAAAAAACCATGCGGGTAAATGAACAACCCGATATATTTGCATCCTACTTCCCTGATCTGGCCCTCACGTTATGCTTTGATTCGCTCAATTTCTTACTCTTAGCACGCTGCTCATACGAAAGAGGCTCTTCAATAAACACGCATGGATAAATTTTTAACACTTTAAAAAAACCATAAAAACCCTTTCATTTAAGAAATTTAAGGAAAAAAATTTCTGTTAGGAACGGTTTTTTGCTGTCACCAGTTTCTTGTTTTCGCTAATCGCCCACAAAGGTAAAAGCAAAACAACGGCTATTATGCAAGAAATCCCTAAGCACCAAAAAAAGCCATCCCATCCCATTTCCTGGGTGACCTTGCCGAGAGGATAACCTGCCACAGCAGCTCCCATATAGGCAAATGTGCCTGCAAACCCAGTAGAAGAAGCTGCAGCCTTCTTATGAGAAAGCTCAGCACATGCTACTCCAATCAACATCTGGGGCCCAAAGATAGCAAAACCTATTGTAAACATGGCTGCTGAATCTACCAAAGGATAACCTGCGGGGACAAACCAAAAGAAAGCAATGGCTATAAACATAAGTACAGCAAAAAGTACATTAACAGGTCCCCTCTTAGCAGCGAAAAAATAGTCAGAAGCCCAACCTGCTGCTAAGCTGCCAAAAAAGCCGCCCACTTCGAATAAGGAGACACAGCCATTGGCACTCAGCTGATTATACCCTTTGGTTTCTATCAAATAAAGGGCGGTCCAATCATTAATCCCTGTACGAACAAAATAGACAAAAAAATAAGAAATAGCCAACATCCAAATATATTTATTTTTTAAAACATACTCCACCAAAACTTCACGCGCTGAGAGCTGTTCATCCTCTGGTTGGCTACCATTCCCGGAATAATCGTTGCGGAATTTTTCTATAGAAGGCAATCCTAAAGATTGAGGAGTATCCCTTAAGCGGTTGATTAAATAAAAACCTCCTAGAATACAAATGATTCCCGGCACATACATAGCGGCTCGCCAGCCACCAAAATAATATGCACAAAAACCTACAATCCAAGGAATTAAAAAAGCGCCTACATTGTGAGAGACGTTCCAGGTAGACCACCATGAGCCTCTTTCTGATTGAGAATACCAATGGGTTAAAAAACGTGCACAAGGAGGCCAACCGAAACCTTGAAACCATCCGTTTAGCCCCCAAAAAATGGCAAATAAGAAAAGGCTAGAAGATAAACCAAATAAAATATTAATTATGCCTGTAATAATAAGGCCAAAAGCCATAAAGTAACGAGCATTTGAGCGATCGGAAATAATGCCACTGGCAAATTTGCTAAAACCATAGGTAATAGAAAAAATACTTGCTAAAATTCCTAGCTGGCTTTTATCGAATCCTAATTCAGCAATAATGCCAGGCATAGCAAAAGTGAAACTTTTACGTGTAAAATAATAAAAAGCATAGCCTATAAACATGGAATATAAAATTCGTATACGCCAATAATTATAAAGATGCTTAACTTCTTCTTGATCTTGAATTTCCGGTAGATAGGGTGCAGGCCTTAATAATCTAAGCAACCAATTCACGCAACGCTCCTAAAAATTAAAATTATTTTTTTGAAATTTTCACTGTTTTGGCAGATATGGATTCTTATAACGGGGGGATCAATTTTACACAAGCGCAACATTTTATCAGTAGCTACGCTATTAATCCAATTAAAAATTTATTTAACAATAAATTAGGTTGACCTTAGCTGCCAGATATGCTAGAAATGCAGCTCATAAAATTAAATTCTACCATCTAGGATTTTTAAGAATAACTAATAATGATAAAAATTACCATAAATCCGCATGAGAGCCCAATTGTTAGCGTTTTTGACCAAGAAATAATAATTATTGGTTCAGGCACAGGATCTATGAAAGCTGATCTAATTCTACCTGATGCGGCTATACAGCCTATTCATATAAAAATTGTGCACAAAGGGCTGCTCTGCCAAGTGATCAATTATGCAAATGACCCTTTTGCAACTTTAAATGATTTGCCTTTTGGTAAAAAAAATATAAAAGATAGTGGGATTTTGCAGGTTGGAAGACATCTTATTCAGATAGAGCTCAAGTATATAGAGTCTGCACAAGATGAAGAAAAGATTCCTCCTTCTACAAATGAGCCTTTAAATGTTACCCTAGAAGGGCTACTTGAATGGCAAGCTGTGGAAAAAAAGGCCTCTCTTCCCCCTTCTTCTATCCCTGAAAACCTTTTAAAAAGCTCAAGCCTCCTCCCTAACCCTTCCCGCATGGCTCCTCAGGAGATTAGTAAATTTCCTTCTCAAGAAGAGGCTAACTTCTTGGAGCAGAAAAAATGGGCAAAAAGCCAGCTTGAGGAAAGGGAGTTAGAAGATTTAATGCATGAAATTGAGCAATTTGGAGTCAAACATTTTAAAGAAGACAGCCTGTCTACCTATTTAGCTAGTGAAAAAGATAGTGCTTCCCTCTTTTTGCAAGAAAAAATTGAGGTAGAGAGTTTAGGTAACCCAGCGGAAGAATCCTCTTTTTTGAAAGAAGATACAGTCGATCACTTTCCTACTCTTCCCCATATGCTTGCGCCAAAAAACCGCCCAGAATATCAAGTAGGTGAATTTGACGATGAGGGCGAAAATTGGAATACAGAAAAAGAAGAAACAGCGGTTACAGGTGTAAAAATTGAAGAGACAAAAAATCTTATCGATTGGAAATTTCTTACGACTCTTGTAATGACTCTTTTATTTATCCTTGGACTTGTCGCCGGCGCTCTTTATTTTAATATTAGCGCCAAAAATGAAATAGAAGAAATGAAAGCCGCAGAAGGTGTGGCTGATATAGCTATGGCACTTAAATACGCTCAAATACATTATATTAAGCCTCAAAAAAAGAATTGGTCCGATCCAGAATTTATCAAAAAAAGCCTTGCTCAAGTCATTCCTCACGACTACCCCTCCTTAACAAAGATCGATCAACATGGGCATCTGAATGAAACCTCTTACTCTCTAAGAATCTATACTAGCACCGATTTTTCGCAATTTCTTGTTATCGCGCAACCAGCACCTAGCGTACTCCAATCATTAATTCCTAAAACTGCTATCGTGATAGACTCTAAACTCATGCAACTTCGGAAAGTTGCTGATATGAAAACTCTTAATCGTTTATTGGTAAATTCCAACAATTTAGATAATTCTAATGCAGTCGAAGTAACAAATCTTGTGAAACAGGGCAAACTCATTCTTTTAAGCATACTGGCTCAAAAACGTAAAGCCACAGACTTTTCTCCCCCTAAAGCTCTAACCTTGATTCGCCCGGGGGCAGAAAATTATATTTACAATGCTCCTCGCTATTATCAATTAGGCGAGACGATCATCAAGCGTGCTATCCACTTGATGCAAACGCCAGGGAATGTGCATGAGTTATCCCGCTTAAAGCAAGAAATGAGCCTTCTATCTAAGATGTCAGATATGGTGCTTTATTTTTCGGACGGAATTCAACTTACCTTGGAAGCTCAAAAAGCCATTGCAGCTTTTACCTCCCAGGGAAGCTTTTTGACGGCTTATTTAAAATTTAATCCTGAGGGCATGATCGTAAGTAGCCATCTTATCATTGATGACGAAAGCTCACCTAAAACTTTTAACGACTCTTCAAAAATTGCTAGCTCTACTTTGCCTGCTGACTATGAAGTTTTAGGAGAACTAGACCCTAACAATCCCCATGCTCTTTCCTTACACATTCATCCTTTGTTAGCAAAATTAAAGCATTTGCGCCAATCACGAGAAGAGGTGCTTACTCCTCTTAAAAATCAAATGATCAATCTTATAAATGAAAATAGTGAGCATCCAACGGAAGAATTTGAAAAAAAAGCTAAGGATTTATTGCAAAAATATCACCACTTAGACCTTGAACAAAAACATCATCTCATTCAATCCATCCTTCAATTGACAGAAGAATATCCATTAATGCCCGTTAAAGAATTCAAAGGCTATCTAGAAAAAGCTGGTTTAAGTCATTTAAAGCTTAATGCCATTCATCATGATCATCCAGCTCTTTTACAAAAATATAGAGAAAAAATAAAGCAAGCTGAAAATATGAGTGAACTTGCCACGCTAGTAGATGCTGTTACCTCTTGGCTTGTTATAAAAAATTTTAGCGATCTCGATGAGTTAGAAATGGATCAAAAAATCATTAAAAACACCCTAATCTCTCAACTGAATTTCCTGCTTTTTTCCTCCCATCCCCGGCCTTTATCCTTAATAAACAATGAAGAGCAAGCAGCTGCGCTATTTAAAGTTTTAAAATTCTGCACCTTAGATACTCCAGATGATGAAAAATATTACATGGAGGAGTTGGAGAAAATTAAAAAATTTTAAATCTTTTTCATCTACCTTTAATCTCCCTATAGGAACTTTGTCTATATCCTTTAAAAAAAGCAAGCAGCTCTTTAAAAGCTGACCTCCTCTTTAAAGACAAGGTTTTACTAAGAAAGCCTGCTTAAGAAAAAATGTCATTTTGCCTTTAAATTATCGGCCTAATTTTCCAAAAGGGACATTAAAATATGAGCCTCTTTTTTAAACATTCCACTCTTCATCTTCCTGTTCAGCCATATTTTCTGAAGAAGATGAATGGGGAGAAGAGTTTTTCGTCTGTTCTACTTTTTTAAAAAGAGCCTCCATCAGAGGGGAACTAGCCTGCGGTTTGGTAAGCTTTTCGTTTGGTTTAATAGAGGTGAGCTTTTTGCCTTCTATAATTTGTTGCATAAGTGCTGATCTATCTAGGGGTTGCCCTTGAGAGCCAATCCCTTTTTTAACTTGTGTAGCCTCATGAGGATAATTTTTTTCTTTTTTAACCGTCGAGGGCAACTGGCTATCCTCTAAATTTATTGGTTGGCTACTATCTTTTAAGCTTTCCATGTCTTCTTCTACCCCTTCTTCCTCTTCGTCAGGATCATGCATCGCTAATCGACGTTTCATAAGCTGCTCGGCGATGTCGTGATCTGGCCTCTGTACCGTTTCCTTACTTAATTCTGGAGAAGCAAGCTTCTTGTAAGCAACTAATTGAGTGGTATCAGTGGTTTTCAAAAAAGGTGGGGGAGGCGGAGCAACGGGGATAGCCATGCTGGTTTGCAAGGGAGCTTCTTTCAATAAAGGAGGAGGAGGCGCTAAAGGAATCTTGCCAGCCAAAACTCCTTCATTTTGGGAGGATGAGGAGGAAATAGAGGATAATTCTTCGGCTGTAGGCTCCTTGGCTACATTTATTTCACTAGGTAAAGAGATATTTGCTTCCTCTTTCCGGTTTTGTGGGCCTATGGTTCTTTTATCTTCTTCAGGGGGCAAAGGTGGAATTTTCTCTGGTAAGCCTTGCAAAACCTCTGATTTTGCACGAAGGCCTATTAAAAAAGATATAGAGCCTTCCTCCATCTCTACTTGGCCAGAAATCCAGGGCCTAGCAAGCTTTTCTATATTTCTTGAACCCCCTTTTATTACGGAACTATTTTTTATCCCTCCTTGTCCTTCCGCTCTTGTAAAGGTGGATTTAACAAAATTTATGATCTTAATCGCACGGTTATTCATCTGCTTAATAAAATTGCTCTCTTTTCCTTTCATGGCTGCTTGTCGGTGAGAAGGGATATGCACGGTTGGATCTTTTTTCTGCTCAAAAGAAGCTTTTCCTTGAGGTAGAAGTGCAGCTTTTGGATCAAAGCTAGGAATGCGAAAATCATTCATAAATCTCTCCAAATATTATCATTTATAAAAAATCAATTAATTTTTTTTAAAACAATTAAAATATCTAAATTTATTATAGCATAATTTACATATTAAAATTATTATTTATTATTTTTATATTATAAATAAAATTTAAATGATTGAAGCAATCAAGAATAAAAGAGACATTCATTCTCTCTTTACGCTTTATTTTTTATCTACTATACTTCGCCCACTTAATCAGGAGATCTTTTACTATGACCATTCCCTCAGCACCCGGCGTGTTTGACATTTTACCTATAAGTACAGAAGAGCCTTGGCGTAATTCCTACCTGTGGAACTATATTGAAAATATCATACGTGAGACGGCTACCGCGTATGGTTATAAAGAGATACGTACTCCTATCTTTGAGAGAACTGAACTTTTTATACGAGGAGTAGGTGAATCAAGTGATATCGTCTCCAAAGAAATGTATACTTTTCAAGATAAAGGAGATAGATCTCTCACTTTGCGCCCTGAAGGAACAGCCCCTGTCATTCGAGCTTTTATTGAGCATCAACTTCATACTCAAGCTCCTATCCATAAGATGTTTTATATAGGGCCTATGTTTCGTTATGAGCGCTCCCAAGCTGGGCGTTATCGCCAGCATCATCAATTTGGCGCTGAGGCTATAGGAATTTCAGCGGCAGAGCAAGATGCTGAGCTTATCGATTTAGTCTATAACGTCTATCAAAAATTGGGGCTAAAAAATTTACAAGTACATATTAATTCTTTAGGCAATCCAGAAAGCCGCCAGTTATTTAAAACTTCTTTACAAGCTTATTTAAAAGGTTGCTATGATCAGTTGTCTAAAGATAGTCAGCGACGTTTTACCCTCAATCCGTTAAGAATTCTTGATTCAAAAGATCCTCAAGACCAAGCGATTGTAAAAGATGCCCCTCATATACTAGACTTTTTAGACGAAGAAAGCGCCACGCACTTTGCAGCAGTTAAACGTCTACTTAATAAACTCCACATTCCTTATTTTATTAATCCCCGGCTTGTACGTGGCCTTGATTACTATAACAAAACTGTATTTGAGATCACGTCTGGCGAATTAGGCGCTCAAAATAGTGTAGGAGGCGGAGGCCGCTATGACGGTTTAATGAAAACTTTGGGGGGACCCGATCTGCCTACTATAGGATTTGGAACCGGCCTTGAAAGAATTTTGCAAACAATGTTAAAGCAACAAACTTGGATCCCACCTGTTCCTGCCTTAGAGGTCTTTCTTATACCTCTTGGAGAACAAGCTAAAGAGGTGTGCTTTTCTCTTTTACATGACTTGCGCCTCCACGACATTCCTAGCGACATGGATTTGAGCGGCAAAAAATTAGCTAAGGTCATGCACTATGCGAATCAGCTACAGGCAAAACATGTGGTCATTATAGGTGAAGAAGAGCTTAAAAACCAGGAAGTTAATCTTAAAAATATGCATTCAGGAGAAAGCGTAAAAATCCCTTTAAACAACCTAGCGAAAATCTTAAGGCTGGATTTTAAAAATGAGGATTTTTTGAAATTAATAAAGGATATTAGTCACTCTTTAAAAAATTCTCATGCTGTGGAATTTTTTATCCAGAAACTAGAGCATAAAGTAGAAAGCACTCAAGAAATGGTAGAGGGCCTTAAAGAGACAATGTTAAAAATGAAAAAAATTACCGATTGTTAGAGGAGTTATATGGTTACTTATCGCCGCACATTTAATTGTGGCAGCTTAAGAAAAGAGCATATTGGGCAGACCGTCACCTTGGCCGGATGGGTTCATCGTCGTCGGGATCATGGAGGCTTAATATTTATTGACTTGCGTGATCGATTTGGCCTTACGCAGCTGGTTTTTGATCCTGAAAAAAATCCTCAAGCCCATGGAGATAGCGAAAAACTACGTGCAGAGTATGTCATTGCTATTCAAGGAACAGTTATCCCTAGGCAAGAAGGCATGGCAAATTTAAAGCTTTCTACAGGGGAAATTGAAGTTCAGGTCTTAACAATTGAATTGCTTTCTAAAGCCAAAACACCTCCTTTTTCTATCTGCGATGAGCAGATTGAAGTAAATGAAGAATTACGTCTTAAATATCGCTATCTTGATATTCGGCGTGGTGAGATTGCCAACAGGCTTGTTAAAAGGCATCAAGCCATGTTAGCGACAAGGCATTATTTGGATAAAAATGGATTCCTTGAAATTTCTACCCCCCTTTTAGGAAAATCTACCCCTGAAGGAGCCCGCGATTATTTAGTCCCTTCGCGCATTTACCCTGGATCCTTTTTTGCTCTTCCGCAGTCTCCGCAGATATTTAAGCAGCTATTAATGGTAGCTGGCATGGATCGTTATTTCCAGATAGCCCCTTGTTTTCGTGATGAAGATTTACGTGCAGATCGCCAGCCAGAGTTTACCCAAATAGATCTGGAAATGAGCTTTGGAACAGCAGAAGATCTTATTCCTCTCATTGAAGGCTTATTAAAGAAGATTTTTAAAGATTGTAATGAGACGGATATTCCTGTGGGCTTTCGTCGCCTTTCCCATCAAGAATGCATGAAACGTTTCGGCACCGATCGTCCAGATATGCGTTTTGGCATGGAATTAGTTGAGCTGCAAGACTTGGCTGCCCAATCTACCTTTGCAGTTTTCCAAGAGCAAATTAATAGTGGAGGCACAGTAAAAGGTTTATGTGTTAAAGGCGGTCATGATATTTCGCGTAAGAATATCGAAGAATATACTGATTTTGTGGGACGTTTAGGAGTAAAAGGGCTCGCTTGGATGAAAATGCAAGAGGGAACATTATCCTCTAGTATTACCAAGTTTTTCTCTAACGAACTGCAAAAAGAACTTATCCATAGAATGGGCATGGAAAATGGAGATCTTCTTTTTATGATTGCCGATTCTAAATCCCGTACTAACCAAGCATTAGACCATCTAAGGCGAAGGTTGAGCCGAGACAGAAATTTAATTAAACCCCATCAGCTAGAATTTGTATGGGTGACAGATTTTCCCTTGTTTGCTTGGGATGAAGACCATCAACGTTTAGTCAGTGAACACCATCCTTTTACCTCCCCTCATCCAGATGATTTGCCTCTATTGGATACAGAGCCTTTAGCTGTACGTTCATCAGGATACGATATTGTGCTTAACGGATATGAAATTGGAGGAGGCTCTCAACGCATTCATAATAGTGACTTGCAAAAGAAAATATTTGAGCTTCTCAAATTATCCGCAGAAGAGCTAGAAATTAAATTTGGATTTTTCCTTGAGGCTCTTAGCTATGGAACGCCTCCCCATTTAGGAATCGCTCTAGGATTAGACCGAATCGTCATGATTCTAAGCCAAACAGAAAACATTCGTGATGTGATCGCTTTCCCTAAAACTCAGAAAGCTAGCGATTTAATGCTTGAATGTCCTGCAAACGTTTCCTCTGAGCAATTAAAAGATCTTAAATTAACTATCGAAGAACCTGGATTTTCGTGGACATAATTTAGGTAATTAACCTAACGTGTTGTATATTCAAAAAGAATGGAGGTTTGATCGCGCTATGCTAAAAAAAACAAAACTTTTAACTCTGGCCGGTGTTAGTACCGCTCTTGTATTAGGAACTTTAGTTGCTCATGAAGATACAACATCTCATTCAGCGAAAAGCTCTCTTCCTAATGCCAATAGCCACACCAGTTCTAATAACGAAATCGATATGAAAAAGCTATCTGAAGCTTTTGGTCACTTCATCGGCAAAAACTTAAAAAGCCCTGGGGTAGCTTTTGATTTAGATAGCATTATCAAAGGCATGCGTGATGGAGCAGAGGGCAAGGCTGGACCCATGAGCGATCAAGAATATGAAGCTCTCATGTTTAAAGTGCAAGAGCAGGCTTTTGCCAAGCTATCAGAGGATAATTTGAAAGCTGCTGAAGCTTTTATGGCAAAAAATGCTCAGGAAACCAATGTACAAACAATTGTGCCAGGAAAACTGCAATATGTAATCCTACAGGAAGGCACAGGCACAGTTGTAGATGAGCATGGAACTCCTAGCATTAACTATACTGCCAAGTATATTGATGGAACTGTTTTCGATAGTTCTGAAGCCACTGGTGGACCGGTCACCATTCCCTTAGACCAGACAACCGCAGGTTTTAGCAAAGGGATCAATGGAATGAAAGAAGGCGAAAAACGACGTTTATTTGTCCATCCAGATCTAGGATTTGGTAAAACAGGCCAGCTGCCTCCCAATTCAGCTATTATTTTTGAAGTTGAGGTAGTAAAAGCTAAAGGAGATATAAAAAATTTGAAAGATATCCCTGAGGCTGCTGAAGAAGAAATGCTTTTACTTGAAGAAAGCGAAGCAACCGACTCGAAAAAGTAAATTTATAATAATAAGAAAGGCTGCACAACAGTAAAAGTGCAGCCTTCTTACTCACTCTACCCTCTTTATTTATATCACCTGTGAAAATAGTTCTCTACCAACCCTGCATTCCTCAAAATACTGGCAATATTGTACGCACATGTGCAGTAACTGGCAACGACCTAGTTCTAATTCCACCTTTGGGATTTAGTATAAGTGATCGATGGCTCAAAAGATCTGGTTTAGATTATTGGGAAGGCGTCAATGTTGAACTTATTGAAAACTTAGAGGAGCTGCTAGAAAATTCTTGCCATTCTTTTACTTTTTTCTCTAGTAAAGCCACCCGTTTACATACGGAAGTAAACTATCAAGCTAATGATTACCTTATTTTTGGATCTGAAACAAAAGGATTACCTCCTGCCTTTTTCCAAAAATGGCCAGAACGCTTTGTGCGCATTCCTATGATTGAGGGGGTGCGTTGCTTAAATCTAGCCACTTCCGTCGGGATAGCTGTCTATGAAGCCTGGAGACAAAATCATTTTGAGGGAAAGTCTTAAAGCCCTTGTTTTACCTTTATCTGTATGCACCTTATTAAAGAAATTCTAAAGCTCATAGCTTAAATCTCTATAAAGAAAAATTAGATCTATGTATCCATGATTAAGCTAATGTTAAATCGGATGAATAAGGCAAAAGAAAGGTCTTAAGATATCTTTTAATAGGCTTTAGAAAAACTATGTCTGCATCTCAAACTCTTTAAAAGCTGTTTCTCGCATTAAGGATAGAATTTTACTAAAAGTATGTATAAGGAGTTGCTCAGAAGCGTATAAACAAGCAAAAGGCAAAAAAAATTAAATGGGTTAGAGCGTAAGCCTTCTTGCCTTGCAGGGCAAAAAGGCCACACTACAGGGATCTACTTTACTCTTTTCTACCTGAACGCATAGATGAGCTACGCCCACCCTCTTTTAAAATTAAAGGCTCATCGTAATAGCATTTTTAAGATCTTGTTTAGATTTTACTCCTACAAAGCGCTTAATCTCCTGGCCTTCTTTAAAAACGATAAGGGTAGGGATAGAAGTCACCCCATATTGAGCTGTAACTTTTTGAGCTTTTTCAATATCTACCTTGGCTATGGTAGCTTTTTCGGCCAGCTCTCCTGCTAATTCTTCAATTATTGGGGCTATCATCTTACAAGGACCACACCAATCAGCAAAGAAATCTACCAAAGTCACTCCTGTTGCTATAGTGGTTCCAAAGTTATCATCATCTAAATGCTTTAAATGTTCTGACATGCAATTCTCCTTAAAGTGTATGGCATCTTCAACTGTATCTTATCCTATGCTGTTATTTTTGGGCGAGGTTCAAAAAAAAAGATTACAGAGAATTTTTTTATAAAGTAAGGTTATTAAAAAATTTAAATTTCTTTGCTGTATAAAAGCTTTAACCGTTAAAAGTGTAGGTGGTTTTCTTAACTAGAAGGTATTGTTCGCCTAAATCCTTGGCCTTGTTTACTTGAGAAATTTAAAATCTCTTATCTTATGGGCTTCTCTTCTACACTTTCTCTTGCGGAGGACAACTTAACGGCTTTTTTACCAACAATTCACTGAAAGCAGGAGTGAATTTTTCGAAATGGGAAATCAATGCCCTTGAAAAATAAAAATTTTAATCCTATAAGTCTCTAAAAACATACTTCTTATAGCTAGCTTAGCTATATAGATAAAGAAGCTAAAAGCTTTTTATGATTTTTAAATTCTTTTAATCCAATCTTTAAATTCAAAAGATATATGTTGAGTTTTACAAAACTTTTCAATATTATCTTTTCAATCGTTTGGTGGCCGTTTTAATGATATCCCTACGTATATTTACGCTTATTCATATTGCTTGTTTCCTGCTTTACTTCACCTTAAGTGCTAACGAGGATAGGTTAATGCCCATAAAAGAAGTCCCTTTAATCCTTAATATGGAGAATTTAGAAGATCTTCCCAAAAATTTTCGGATGACTACCCCCTGTTATTTACATAAGCACAGCAATCCTTCCCTTCCCTCCCTCGAGGGCCTTCTCAATTTAAATGCTTCGGCAAGCGGACAGTTTTCAGCCAATGGCCTTATTCAAATTTTAAAGACTATCCCTTATAACCGCATTATGGTAATTGATTTACGTGAAGAATCCCATGGTTTTATCAATGGCATGGCAGTAAGCTGGTATGGCGAAAGAAATTGGCATAACAAAGAAAAAACTTTTGAGGAAATTAAGTGGGATGAAAATGAAAGATTGCAGAAGCTGTTAAAAAATCAGCAGGTGCATCTTTATGACAAATATACTTTTAATCCTTCCTCTAGCGTGCATGTTAAAGAAGTTTATACAGAAAATGATTTAATC
Organism: Neochlamydia sp. EPS4; assembly: GCF_000813665.1. Classification (NCBI taxonomy): domain Bacteria; kingdom Pseudomonadati; phylum Chlamydiota; class Chlamydiia; order Parachlamydiales; family Parachlamydiaceae; genus Neochlamydia; species Neochlamydia sp. EPS4. The sequence goes on from NZ_JSDQ01000093.1 coordinate 19,405, forward strand.
TGCAAAATGGGAATTCACCATGTACGCCTTCCGTTGACCGATCATGTTAAACCTGGCGATAAGCAAGTCGATTCTTTCATCGAACTTATAAAGGCTTATCATCTGACCCAAGAAAATCCAGGTTATTGGCTCCATTTTCATTGTGCCGCTGGTAGAGGGCGAAGCACAGCCTTGATTGCTATGTACGATATGATCCGCAATGCTTCAAAGGTTTCTTTTAAGGATATCCTTAAACGCCATGCTATGATTGGAGGCAAAGATTTAACTGCACCTTTTGAAGTAAACGACTGGCGATACCCTTACCATTTTGAAAGGCTAGAGTTTATGAAAAATTTTTATAAATATTGCCTAGACAATCCTAACCTCGAGCAAAATTGGTCCTCTTGGATTAGTAAACTAAAATATTAACCCCTCTTTTCCCTTAATTTTAATATGTCAAACCCCTTACCTTATCTCGTCTTAGCTTATTATCATTTTCCCCATTTACCTGATCCACAAGCAGAAGTAACCGCCCATAAACAGTTCTTTGAGGGACGCGATGTCACTTGCCGTATATATATTTCAGAAAATGGAATTAACGGCCAAATGTCAGCCTCTCGGGAAGATGGTCAAGCTTATATGGACTGGATGCATGCTAGGCCAGAATTTAAGGATATTCATTTTAAACTTCATGAATATCATGAACATGCTTTTCCGCGCTGCACTGTCAAATATCGCAAGCAACTGGTAGCTGTGGATGAAAGGATAGATTTGAGTAAACGTGGCGAGCATGTCTCCCCTCAACGATGGAAGGAGATGCTTGAAAAAAAAGACGACCATATCCTCATCGATGTAAGAAATGATTATGAGTGGAAAGTTGGCCACTTTGAAGGAGCGGAACTTCCTCCTTGTGAAACCTTTAAAGATTTCAAGCATTACGTAGAAGACCTTAAAGAGAAAATAGACCCTCAAAAAACCCCTGTCATGATGTACTGCACCGGAGGTATTCGCTGTGAACTTTATTCTTCCATTCTTATTAAACAGGGCTTTGACAAAGTTTATCAATTAGAAGGAGGCATCATCAATTATGGCTTACAAGAAGGTAGCAATTATTGGTTAGGCAAACTTTTCGTCTTTGATGATCGCTTGACTGTACCTATCAGCGATGAAGAGACAAAGACTATTGCCACCTGTCATCATTGTAACCAACCTTGTGATACCTATTTAAATTGTGCTAATATGGATTGTAACGATTTATTTATATGTTGTAATGAATGTTCAAAACAATATTTGGGATGTTGCCAAGAGCAGTGCCAACAGGCGGAAAGAGTACGTCCTTTTCAAGAAGATAAACCGCATAAACCTTTTAGGAAAAAGCATAAATATATAAATATAGCCTCCAACACTCTCAAATAGACTTTAAATAGTGTATAAACGCTCTAAGGGTCAACTTATTTATATATATTCTATTCATAAGCTAGTAGGGAAGGGAAATGTCTAGATTTTCTCTTTATTTTCCTGGCAATATCTAATAAGGCTTATCATACGCTTTTGCGTTTCTTCTAGTATGACTGTCAAGCCGGGTTTAATCCCTTTTTCTGACAGTTCAAAAGCTTTCATAGTATTGCAGATACGGCCATCTAAACGTATGCCAATACCCTTAAGACCTACCATATTGCCCCAATCGCCAAACATCTCTAACGTCATTTCGCAAGCAGTAATCATAAAGATAACTTGTTTCTCAGGATAAAGATGGACAATCTCAAAAATTTTTCCTCCTATGTAATGAATAGTAGGAATAAATAGAGGGATAATCGTCTCTTTTTTTTGAGGCATGGACCGCTTTCCCAATAAAACATTGTTGGCAAACAGCATGGGCAGGATCATGAATACATTCATCTGTGAAACGACCAGATGGGCATTCAAAAGGTTTATGACAATAAGAAAACCCTAAAATTAGTAAAGTATTGGATTTTTTTAATAGCATTTTAAATTCTTCTTCATCCTGAAGGCCATAATAAAAAAAATCGCCTTCTTTTTTATAAGGCTTAGGCTTTAAAATAGATTTTAGAAATGCCCATCCATATTTTAAAGGATGTTTGAAAAAGCCTTTACGTATAGCACCTTGATGGTCTTGGGTAATCATCCACTTTAAGCTTTTCCATTTAAGATTTTTAGAGGTCTCTTTGGTTATGCCAGGCATAGCAGGCAATTGCTTTAACCTCTTAATAGGATGTTCTTTTGCTGCTTTGTTAGCACGTTCATCCCAAGCCTGTTCGGCCTCGCTCCAGCTTGAATGATCATTCCACATTTTAAGTTTATTCATAAAACCTGTTATGATTTGTCTGTAGAAAAATTTAGTATATCTTTTTTTTAGGATATAAACAATTAGTAAAATATTTATGCCAGAAATAGCTTATAGCATCGATCAATCAGCCTCGGAGAAAGAAGGGCTATTGGCCGTAGCGCTTTTAGAAATACAACATGAAGGCTTTAACATAACTCTTCGCTCTTTTAACTCCCCTGCAACGACCACACGCTGGAGCCAATGGGCAACTTCTAAAGATAAAGATCCTCAACGCATTCTTACCTTAAGAGATGCTAAGCTAGAGAATGGGTATCTTAAAATTCCCTATAGTCAATCCATCCAAGCTCTCAAGCTATTGGCAGCTTCAGGAAAGCTTTTTTATAAGGGAAAGAAACTTATCTGCGATTTCTTTACGCCTGTAGAATTTTATTATCGCATTCATGATCAGAGAGCTCATGGCATGCTAAAGTATTTAGACCAAGAGTTTAATTTATCAGCTTGCGATTTTATTTGCCGGGGGTCCAACCATTGGTTCATTAAAGGAAATATTCTTAAGCTTATCCATACGGAGATTACCTGGAAAGAGCTTAAGCAAATTTATCAAGAACCCCTTGAGTTTTCTTTAAGCTGCTTACTTGAAAGCAGAAAAACAGTAGATGCAGATGTAGAATCCCTTGCACGGATTGTTTATACAGGCAATAAACAGGAGTACGATCAGCAGGCTCAGCAGCCGCTTCCTTTGCTGATCCTTAAAGATCGCTCTGGGGCTTTTGCAGACCTATGGATGGATTATGGTGACGATAAGCAATGGCCCTTTCATGATACAAATATAAACGCTCACAAGCGTGAACTAGGGGCTGAAAAGAATTGGGAGAAAGATCTTTTAGAGACAGGGTTTATCCAAAAATTAGTTGGCCACTCTCACTACTATTGCCCTCTTGATCAAGTAGCTAAATCATTAACATTTTTGTTAGAGATTGGTTGGCATATTAAAGATTACCAAAGAAAAAAAGTTTATCTTTTGACTCAAAGCCATTTAGATATTTCTATGGAGGGAAAAGAGATCATCACGCGTGGAACATTTCATTTTGATACTTACCAAGCTCCTCTTCAAGAAGTAGCAGGAGCTTTTAATAAAAGTGAGCGTTTTGTTCAAATTGGCGAAGAAGCCATAGGCTTACTTCCCGAAAAATGGGAACTCGAAGGAGTTCCTACTCTTTTTAGAGAAGGAGAAATTATTACGGAGGGTATAAGGCTAAAAAAACATCAATTAAGAGTTTTAGAAGACCTCTTTCATGCTTCCTCTCATCTTTCTTTAGATGCAGCAATAAGCAAATTAAAAACTGAACTGCAAACCTTGGCTGAACTTCCTTCTGTAAATCCTAGCCCTTTATTTCAAGGTTCCTTACGCCCTTATCAGCAACAAGGCCTCAACTGGTTAAACTTTTTAAAGCATTATGGATTTAATGGAATGTTATCTGATGATATGGGCTTAGGTAAAACCGTGCAGGTTTTAGCTTTTTTGTCTCAATTAGAGCATTCTAGACCTGTATTAATTATCATGCCCACTTCCTTGATATTTAATTGGCAACGAGAAATAGAGCGTTTTCTTCCCCATAAAAAGATTATATTACATCATGGTCCATTAAGAGCCTTGACGGAAGGCGATTTAACTAGTGATACTATTATTTTAACATCCTACGCTACGATGCGCCTTGACCTAGCGTTATTAGCTCCTATTGAATTTGCTGCCCTTATCTTAGATGAAGCTCAAGCGATTAAAAACTCCCTTACTCAAGTAGCAAAGGCGGCTTATCAATTACAAGGAGACTTTCGCCTACTCTTAACCGGCACGCCTATCGAAAATCATTTAGGAGAAATATGGTCCCACTTTCATTTCCTCATGCCCGAACTTTTAGGCGAGGAGAAAGACTTTTGTGCTGGTTTAAAAGCAAGCCAATCAGATAGCCGCTACTTACAAAACATTAAGAAAAAAATTCATCCTTTTGTATTACGCAGAAAGAAAGCAGAAGTAGCCAAAGATCTTCCCGCCTGTATCGAACAAACCGTATGGGTAGAGATGCCCCCCTCTCAAAGAAAAATTTATGATAGCTATTTAGCAGGAATTAAAAGCCATTTGTTTACCAAAGTAAATATTGAGGGATTGTCTAAGCATCGCCTGGAGGTATTTGAAGCCATTCTAAGATTAAGGCAAATCTGCTGCCACCCTCTTTTAATTTCCTCTCAATTAACTGAAGATGAACAGCTAGAATGCACGAGCGGAAAAATGGAGGCTTTTTTGCAGGATGTGAGCAACGCGATTGCAGAAAAAAGTAAAGTATTGATTTACAGCCAATTTACTTCCATGCTTCATCTTATTGCTCGTGAATTTAAAGCAAGACAGTGGAGCTTTGTCTATTTAGATGGCCTTACTAAAGATCGTGAAAAGGTTGTTAACCAGTTTCAGGATAATGCCGATATTCCTTTATTTCTTATTAGTTTAAAAGCAGGAGGAACGGGTTTAAATCTAACGAAAGCCGATCATGTCATGATTTTTGATCCTTGGTGGAACGAAGCTGCTGAAAAGCAAGCCATTAACCGTGCTCATCGCATTGGAAGAAACACGCCTGTATTTGCTAAGCGGTATGTGACTATAGAAACTATCGAGGAAAAAATCATGCGCTTAAAAGAGCAAAAAAAGTCAATGATAGACACTCTTTTTGAAGAAGATGGCTCCTTTGCTCAATTAACCTTACAGGATTTAACTTATCTATTAAATTAAGTAAGGGCTTTGTAACGCTTTCCCTGTTCTGGCTCTAGCAAAGCCCTTCTCTTTACTCCGTACGACAAGAGAAAGTACCAGCCAGTGTTTTTATTTCTCTTTTTTTAAAAGCTAAAGTAGCCATCGCCTCTCCTTTTGGTGAATTAATAGGCTCTTCAAGGAGCAGGCAGGCAAAAAGATTTCCTAATAAGGAGCTGTGCATACCTTTAATTTGGGGCTCAATTAAGGGCTTAAGGAGTCCCATCTCCTTTTATTTTTCTATTGATTGACCCCGGGATGTAAATCATTTTTGAGCCTTTATTTATCCTTTCCAAGTGGATGAATACTTTTAATTCCATTGCACCGATTTATAGATTTTCTTCCCCTTCTTCACCCATATGCCCGCTTTGATAGATCTCTTGAGCGGTTAACTTAACAGTCTCCAATCCTCCTTCAAAACCTACTAGACGCATCAGACGATCTACTTCATAAAGTTCTGAATACATTTGATCATTTACGGATTCTAATACGGCAATCTTTTTAATTAATTCTGCTTTAGTCATAACTACCTCCCTCATTAAAAATGTGATATACTTTTCTTAATGCAAAAGGCATGCCATCCGTCTAAAAAGAGAAAAATTCTATCTATCTCTTTCACTTTTAAAGCATTAAAAAAAATTAGTTAATTTAAATTTCTTTATTTTTTTAAAAGGCATTTGTCTTTTAAGTGAATTCCTCCTTTTTTTACGTGGTGTATTTTCATAAGATTGCTTTGCTTCCCTACTCTAAGGACTAATATTTATAGCTAAATTTACCAAACCAGTAGTGAGAAGTATTTTTGTAAATGTTCACGAGATATAAAAGATTTTTTAGAAGATAGAAGATATTGGTTGCTTGGTACGAACCGCAGGGATAACGCTTGCCAGAAAATCTAGCATAAATTTTCCTTAGGAATAAAGAGGTGCGATAGAACTAGGGAGAACTTTCTTCCATCTTTTGCCGTAGGTAGGCTGGCTATCTAGACACACCTCACATACAATGACAGGATTTGTTAAAAATTCTTTCGCGGAATTAGAGGTCATAGGAAGAGCAGGATCTTTCAAGTAAGCACGAAAATGTTTGCTCTGCTTTAAAAGCTTGCGGGAAAACTTCCGCAATTTATTAGTGCTACTCCATCACTGTAGCGCTTGTAATCCTTCTTGTAGACAATACCACTTAAGGTAGCCTCCAGACTACAGTTTAAGCACACTGACTGATTTGGCCTTTTTCTAAGTGGGGTTTATCTTTAAAAAGCTCTTGCAAATTATCACTTAGGGCTCCTATCTGTGCATCCTCTAAAGATATACTGGGCTGTTTTGCTTGCCCGTGTCTATTATGGAACAGATGAGCTAAGCAATACTGTTTGATCTTTACCTTAATTTGAGGAATAGTTGAACCTCGATCACTCACTAAGCAATGAATCTTCTGGCCGACTAGCACTTTTAGAGTAACGCCATTTTTAATAAGCTCTTCATCCATAAGCAATCACATTTCCTACACCTAGTGCTAGCAAATGTTTGTTGGTGACGGCCTGAAGCCAACTCATCATATCTATACCCACAAGCTTTTAGAAAAATTGAAAAACTTATCTTTGCCTTAAGCATGGCTCTTAGCCGGGCGTATAAACTAGGCAATACAGCCACAAACATAGTCCCTAACCTCAGGTTACCCAATTAACTTAAAGGCATGGGCTTTGTAAGGCTTTTTCCTCTTTTAACTTTAACAAAACTCTCCTCTCTATATGACATGAAAAAGCACCAGCCAGTGTTTTTATTTCTCTTTTTTTAAAAGCTGAAGTAGCCATCCTCTCCCTCTTCGTTGAAATGTTAGGAGCTTTAAGGAGCAGGCAGGTAAAAAGATTACTGTGAAGAGAAGGGCCCATTCTTTTTATATGGCGTTTTTGTAATGACTTAAGAGCGCTCCTCTCTTTTTTATCTTCATTCCCCTCAATCCAAACATATAAACTATCTTGAACTTTCATCTTTTACCTCTTATATTGGAAAATATCTCTAATTAAGTTTAGTTTAAGAAATTTCTTCTCCTTCTTCACCAATATGTTCGCTTTGATAGAGTTCTTGGGCAGTTAGCTTAACAGTTTCCAATCCTCCTTCAAAACCTACTAAACGCATCAGACGATCTACTTCACAAAGTTCTGAATACATTTGATCATTCACTGATTCTAACACGGCAATCTTTTTAATTAATTCTGCTTTAGTCATAACTCCTCCCCTCATTAAAGATGTGATATACTAGCTTTAATGCAAAAGGCGTGCCATCTATCTAAAAAGAAAAAAGTTTCTTATATCTCTCTCATGGATACTAACTTATAAAAGCGGCATTGCTTACTAAAGGATATCGCTAGACGCCTAGATTCTCGCAAGTACACCTAGTTAAATTCCGTTTTTCTTGGTTTGAAAGTGCGTGAGATTAATGCGAGAATAATTAATATCTTTGATGGCCAGATAAAGTTTATATCCATGATGCTTTCTTACTCCTCAGTACTCTGCACCACGATCGGTCATCTTAGAACACAAATATCTTGTTCTTCAAGCCAAGCGATGACTGAGCATTTAAACATATTCGTTGCTACTCACGCATTTTTTCTATTGTAAGGTTTGATAGGAACCACCTTAAGATAAGGTATCGATTGTTCACTATTGATAAACGCCTTTTACGCTTAATAGTTCCTACTTAAGTAAGTAACTATAAGATATTAAATGCCTAGATGTTCAGTTTCAATTTCGCCAGGCGCTTCTTTTTCTTCCCTAGCTTTGTGAGAGCTTGTAGCTGGTCTTTTTATTAATATCATTCCTTCTTAAAGCCATCTTACGCTTCTCACCTTTTTAAGGCTTTTTTTGAAAAAATTTTAAAGATTGCCTCAGGAGCCAAGCAAAATACATCTCTCCCAGCAAAATGAAAGCTGCTTGTTTCTTCATGCTCATTACATACTCTTAATTGTCTATAAGCAGGCTTCTGAAAGGCAAAATCTACACCAATTTTTTTTGATAAGCTCGCCCAATCTGTTTCTTATGCTAAGGCTTTTAGGGCCATATCTTGAAAAGCTGCTTCTCCACCTATTTCATACAACTCTTTGGATATTAAAGCTCTTTGAAATCTTCCTTTCTCCTAACAGAGCTCCGAAATACATCTTCTAATGTTTCAGCTCGCTTTAAAAACATTTAAGCTTATTTTTTGATAACTTTTTGATGAGTTGCTAAATTTGACATTTTGATTCTTCTTAGGGGTCTTAAGCTCCTTACCATAACTTCACCCCTATCCCTGCACGGCATAACTTTAAGCTTTAGGGCTTTTAAAGAATATTTTCTTTATTTCTGTTACAGTTAGGGACTATCTATTACAAAGAAAGACATTTTTAGAAAAATTCCCTCTTGGCTAAGCTTTATCTTCAGGCAAATTAGTAATAGTATAGCCTTTTTTTATAATTTCAGTAGCGGTAGCTTTAACTGTATCTACTCCCCCTGCAAAACCAATAAGCTTCATTAATTGATCAATATAAGTAACTTCCGTACTTAGCTGATCGTTAATAGACTCAAGAAAAGCAATTTTTTGCTCTAATTGTTTTTTGTTCATTTTTTTCCTTCTTGCTTTCATACCTTATATATTTTTATGAATAGTTAATTGTAATAGTTGGAAACATTCCCATATCCACTATAAATCATACCCTCTGCTGTTGTCTTAAGGGTATTAATACCATTCGCAAATCCAATCATTTTCATAAGCTCATGAATGTTTTCAATTTCAGTTATTAAAACATCATTCATCGATTCCAAGTGGGCTAGCTTTTTGTGTAACTCAGCGTTTTTCATTTTTAATCCTTTAAGGTATGACAAAAAAAAGACATCCTCTACTAAAACATTTGTATGTTAAATTTATTTAAAGAATCGATCAAAATCAGGTAAACGCTTCATAGCATTTTCTTAGCACATTTCTCAGTTTTTTCCCTAAGAATTTAAAAAATTCTTTATCATTCCTGAGAATGATCTTGCAAGATATCTCTGGCAACTTCTTTAACTGATGATAATCCTCGAGGAAAACCGACGGATTTAAGAAGTTTATCGATATAAGCCAACTCCGTACTTAATTGATCTTCTACAAATTCCAAATAAGCAATTTTTCTAGCCAATTGATCTTTTGTATCATTCTTCTTCATAGTACCCCCCTTTCCTTGTTGAGTGTTGTAAGATGATAAGCAAAATAGATGCCAAAAACAGGTACTATTTAAAAAATATTTAATTTAGGTGCATGATCCGCCTCTAATAAGGCAGATGCTCGTAGTTTTAGAAAAAGCTTTTCTAAGCCTTTGATAGAGAGAACAAAGCCTTTAGAAGAAAAGCTTTATGAATTTGCGCTTTCTAACTCATCTTACGCAGATATAGAATTCCCTTGTAAATTATGTAATTCTTGATAAGCCATCTGATTGGCTTTAAAGAGTAGTTTATATTTTAAAGCAAAGTGATCGAGAGGGGTTTTAATTTTTAGAAATTCAAGCTTGCAGTAAGCAATAAGAGAGGCAAAAATATGATTTCTTTGGGAGCGAGCAATTTCGTTGGGTAACTTCTCAAGGCTAGCATTCTGCTTTATCGATTTGTGATAATCTTCTATGCGTCACCGTTTGTGATAAATTCCATAGATGCGGTCAGCCTCATGATTTAGATCGTTAGTCACAAGGTGAAGAATGTCTGTGAAGCTATCTTCGTTCTTGAAAATCTTTGTGATTAAAACTATAGGAAAAGCTAACTCTTTCATGCCAGACTATTCTTTTATCTCCATCTTTGAAATTAAACGTATTTGTAATACTGGCCTTTTTTCCTTTGTTCTTCAGAAAAAACAATTAATCGATTAGACTCTATACCAAATATAAACATCTTTTCGATTTTATAGTGGATAAATTCCATATTATCTTTAGCGCCAAACCAATTATCCGCTAGCACATACTCAAACTTCGCTTGATTGGTAACTGCTTGCTGGGTAAGGGCTCTAAAATGTTGGTTTTTAGTAATGGATGGCTGTCTTTTTTCTTTCTTTGTTTTCACGTCGCAAAAGTGCATATCTCTCCTAATTACTTCAAAGCCGATGGGAAAGGTATAATCTCCATAACTACTAAAGCTAGAAAATGGATTAATGCCTTTTACGTGATCTTCCTGGGGTGTGAGAAAAATGCCAGCAGACGATTTCGTTTTCATCCGTATAGGGGTTTTCTTCTACTGGATCGTCAATCATCAACACACCTCCTTTACCTTGTTCTAGATGACGCACTTGCTTTTTAACATGCTGCCATAGTTCTTTTAAGCCCCACGGATTATTATTAAGAAAACGGGTGATTTTATCATGGCTAATCTGGCCATCTAAAAAACTTGGATAGCGCTGTGGCTAGGGCTTGTTGATTTTGGCTGATAAGATAATCTGTATAAATATCAAAAAGATCTAGTTTCATTTTTTTTATCTTCTTTTCAAATAAAAAATATCCTTAGAATAATTTTTTCAATTCCTCTGCGGGTAAGACGAGTAGGTAATTCGGATTTGCCAAGCTATGGAACGTACAAGCCACATGCATGACTAACTTTTTTTATATTATACAGTCTATTAATTAAAAATATTTTTAAAGCTTTTTGCTATGCGTTGCAGAGAATGTTGCTGGCTTGCGGGCATTTCTTTATAAGTTAGTCCAATTAATGCATTTAAAGTTTCAATTATTAAGTTATTAAGTTGTGTAGTGGCTTGTTGAGAATAACTGGAAGCATTTTCTAAAATTAATGCGTAAATATCATTAAATTTTTCTCTAAGCTCAGAAAGCTCTGTTATTTTGCCAATTTGGTAAATATTACTCTCAATCGCTTGGAAGCCTAGCTCATTTTTAACTCCTCTCCTTATTTGCTTTCCACTTCTCTCTTGATTTGTTTGTTGAGCATCTAAGGCCGTGCGGGCTCTTTCTGTTTTTTTTTCTTTGCCCTTTATTATGCTTCCTAATGGCTCCTTCATTTCTTCAGGAAGAGCCTGAATTTCTGGAAGATCGTCTGCTGCTTCGCGAGTTTCAAGGATTAGGTAATTGAAGTTCTTAGAAGCTTCGGAAAGCAGTTTATTACCCAAAATTTGAATCCCTTGTGCAATGTGTATATTTTCTCCTAACGAGCCTGGTGAAGAGGAAGAGCTTAAGTGCGCTCTACCGGCGATGACTATGACTTTTTCATAAGATTTTAATGCGACGCTAATATTTTCTACCATAGCCTGATTTCTTGATGGATGACTCATTGCAAGTAAGTCATTTGCTGTGTGCCCCAGTGCTTGCATAAATATAAGAGTTTGATTGAGCAATTTAAGGGGAAAGATAGCAATTTCTGGTGCAGTAATTGTGTTTTGCTCATCTTTTTCTTGTAAAGCTTCTATAGGCTGAAGAATGGTTTTTAAATTACTAGCACTCTCTTTCAATATATTTTTAAATTCTTCTTTGTCTAGCCTTGTTGAAGGCCATTCTTCTATGTAACTAGCTAATTCGTCGGTTACCTGGGTTAAATGCTGCATCGTGCGGTACATACCGTCGCACATAGCGCCTAAATTATCCGGATTGTCTAAATATATTTTAATCGTTTCTGCCATGTCCTTATTACCATCGTCTGTCACTTCCCCTAAGAATCTATTTAAAATTTTCCATGTTTCTGGAGAATCCCAGGATGAAAAGTCAACTTTATCCACATATTTTTCTAAATGAGAGCTTAATACTTTTGCGCTTCGATTAAAAGCTTGTCCTTCTACTAGGATGGTTGCTTTATCTGTTATATGTGTAACAAGAAGGGTAGTCACAAGCTGATGAATTTTTTCAGTAGATTGATTATGAGTTTCACCAATTAAGATCACATGGGCTTGATTAACTTTCTGCGCCAGGTTTCCTTTACCCATATTACTTCCGACTTCAGAAAAATGTTTTAATAGCGATTCTGTAGATCCTTGAGAATCTGAATAAGGATTGAACTGCATGAGCTTTCTTCCTTTTGATTATTAAATATGTTTTTCTAATGTCTTACAATTATTTATTATATCAAATAATTTTATTAATAATTAAATATTAATTTAATTAATTACTTTTAATTATTAATTGTATGATTTCTACAAAGTTACATTAAAATTTTTAATATAATCTTATATTAAATTCATTAACAGACAGCTATGCCTAAATGGAGAAGGTTCTAATGAAAAAGATGTGAAGATTTCTTAAGCGGCCACCCGTGCGGGCTAATTAAGCCGTTGAGGTTAAGAAGTAAATGTTAATCAAAAAGCCCTGCAAATAGAAAAAATAGCTATTTGGAAGCGTTTTTGGCGGTGTAGATGCTTTATAAAATCTCCTCTAAAGCCTTATATATCTTTTGGCCGCTTACAATGTAGACATAAATAATTGTAGTAGATAGATAATATTGCTATTTGCTAAAGTTTGTAACTTAGAAAGACTATTTGCGTTGAGAATGATTTTTAACCCTATTAATCAAGGATTCATTACAATGGGATGCTTTTTTTTTAACTTTAATCCTTTTAATTGTATAGATCTGCACCCTTGGCGTCTTATTACTGAGTCCCCTCCCTCAATAAAAACGATACCAGAAGAAGTGATTGTGCATATTTTTTCTTTTCTCTCCCCCAAAGAGCTTGTGAATGCTCAGCAAGTATGTAAACACTGGAAAAGAATAGGAAATGAAGAGACATTGTGGAAAAGACATCATCAACAGCAGTTCAAAGACAAACCTTTACATATTAGCTTTTATCCAAAAGTACTTCGGTCCTTTAGAAATAGTTATCTTGTTTACAGCCGGTTCGAATTAATAGACCGGAAAGTTAAGCTAGAGGCTGCTTCTTTGCGCGCCCATCCCGATTATAATGGAAGAAGTTTTTCCGAGCTGCTGTTATTGATGAATCAAAGTCAAAGCTTTAATCATCAAAAGAGCTTAAAGTTGTAAGGGAAGGCGGGCAAAGAGAATAAGGCTGATAAGATAATCTGTATAAATATCAAGAAGATCAAGTTTCATTCTTTTCTCCTTTTTTCCTGACTTTGACACTTGTTTGACTTAAGACGTTGATTATCAATGCTCGTTGTTTCGAAAGATGGCAATATTGCCACTACACTACATCGAACTAACGCTCATTCATTACCATTTCCCCTGGATGTTTAAGCTTTAAGGTTTGAAGAATTTCTTTAGATAATCCTTTTGCTGGTGTTCTTAGCAAGATAGGCTTCCCATTTACTTCTAATAGAGAAGCTTCTAATTCGCCAATAGCCTCCCTTATTTTTTCAACAGTATGATCTGCTCCTTTTCTAATTAGGGCGATCTCTAAATTACGATGCATAACAAAGGCAAGGAAACAAAGCACGATATGTCCCATGATTCTTTCGGGACTGGATAAGTAGATGGGCCTAATTTCCAAAGAATGCTTCATGACGCGGAAAGACTCTTCCATTTTCCATAGCCGATGATAGCTAGAAAGGATCTCGTCTTTTTTCATACCCTGCTTTGAAACCTGAATTCCATAAAATCCATCCCATTGCTTATCTTCATTAATTTTTTCTAGATCTAATCCTAGCGAGGATGCTTGTTTTTTTTCATTTTTTAGATATCTGTTAGCGCCTTTTTTCGATTCTAAAGAAGCTGTACCCTGATCTAACTTTTCCATAGCTTTGTGAATTAATCGCTCTCTATCTTTTCGATCTTTTTCTGCTCTCTTTAAGCTCCATGTGCAAATAATTCTTTCCTTCAAAATCTGTTGCTTCTTCTTATTGTCTTCTACATATTCGACAACATTATCAAACTCAATTTCTCGATATTTCAAAATATTTCCATCGCTTTCATTAATGGTTTGGTATTTCTTGATATCTAATATTTGCTTTTGCAAGCTTTTATTTAGGCTCTTTAATCTGCATCCCATAAGGTAATCATAGTCTCGATCCTTAATTCTTTTCAGATTTAACTTTGAGTTAATGCCTCTATCAGCAACAATCATGACGTGCTGAATTTTGAATCTTTCTTGCAGGGTTTTGAGCGCCTCTTCTAATGTTTTACTTTCAAAGGTGTTTCCAGGAAATATTCCTAAAGCTATGGGGCGCCCCTCTTGATCAACCAACATTCCTACAACAACTTGCACTTCTCCAAATTTAGCATCTTTACTGAATCCAAAATCTCTTAAACTATCCGGCAAAGCTCCTTCAAAATAAAGAGTCGTGACATCATAAAAAACGACATCCACCTTCATTCCAAAGCGATCGACATGCTTTAGAAAAATTAAATTCTCTATTTCTTTTTGAAAAGATGAAAGGTAATCTAAAACTCGGTAAATATGATGAAGAGGGATGGCATGGGTCCCCAAAAATCGATTTTGCTTAAGATAAACTTGAAGTTTACTAGAGGGCGCCATCAACCGTGAAATGACTTCTAAAAAAATGACCTCTTTGTAATCGAATTCTACTTTGGTCGATCCAAAAACAGTATCTAAGATTGCATCCATTCCATATTGCTTCCAGATATGTCTATAAATAAATTCTGCTCCCCAATTGATGCGCTCTATTTCTCTTATGGTGGGAATATTTGCAGAAAATGCTCCTAAACCTTTTAATGATTCGCAAAGGCGGCTAAGTACACCTTTTTGAAGAAGATGATCTAATCGCCCCAATTGTGCAATGGTTCGGTGTTTAACTTTTCCGTTCTCTCGGAAAGTCTCTACTAAACTAAGATAAACAAAATTTTTTGATCGAGTCTTCTTGATAAACATACTCACATTTTATATTTAAGTACTTTATTTTCAAAGAAATATATAAAATAGTTGTCACTACAAAATCTTATCAAAAATTTAACTTATTGAAAATAAAACACTTATAAAACAGAAGTGTCAAAGTCAGGAGAATAAGGCTGATAAGATAATCTGTATAAATATCAAGAAGATCAAGTTTCATTCTTTTCTCCTTTTTTCAAAGAAAATAATATATCCTTAGAATAATCTATTCAACTCATCTGTGCGTAAGGTGTGTAACTTAAAAAGATTATTTGCGTTGAGAATGTTTTTAACTCTATTAATCAAGGATTCATTATAATGGGATGCTTTTTTTTTTAACTTCAATCCTTTTAATTGTATAGATCTGCGCCCTTGGCGTCTTATTACTGAGGCCCCTCCCTCAATAAAAACGATACCAGAAGAATTGATTGTGCATATTTTTTCTTTTCTCTCCCCCAAAGAGCTTGTGAATGCTCAGCAAGTATGTAAACGCTGGAAAAGAATAGGAGATGAAGAGACATTGTGGAAAAGACATCATCAACAGCATTTCAAAGACGAACCCTTACATATTAGCTTTTATCCAAGAGTAGTTCGGTCTTTTAGGAATAGTTATCTTGTTTATAGCCGGAGCGAATCAATAAGACGGGAAGTTAAGCTAGAGGATGCCGCTTTGCGCGCCCATCCCGATTATAATGGAAGAGATTTTTCCGAGCTGCTGGTATTGATGAATTAAAGTCAAAGCTTTAATCATCAAAAGAGCTTAAGGTTGTAAGGGGAGGCCGGCAAAGAGAATAATGCTGATAAGATAATCTGTATAAATATCAAGAAGATCAAGTTTCATTCTTTTCTCCTCTTTTCAAAGAAAAATATACCCTTAGAATAATTTATTCAACTCATCTATGCGTAAGGTGTGTAACTTAAAAAGACTATTTGCGTTGAGAATGTTTTTAACTCTATTAATCAAGGATTCATTATAATGGGATGCTTTTTTTTTAACTTTAATCCTTTTAATTGTATAGATCTGCGCCCTTGGCGTCTTATTACTGAGGCCCCTCCCTCAATAAAAACGATACCAGAAGAAGTGATTGTGCATATTTTTTCTTTTCTCTCCCCCAAAGAGCTTGTGAATGCTCAGCAAGTATGTAAACACTGGAAAAAAATAGGAGATGAAGAGACATTGTGGAAAAGACATTACCAACAGCATTTCAAAGACAAACCCTTACATACTAGCTTTTGTCCAAAAAGAATTCGAACTTTTAGAAATAGTTATCTTCTTTATAGCCTGTGCAAATCAATAAGACGGCAAAGTAAGCTAGAGGTTGCCTCTTGGCGTGCCTCTCCCGCATATAATCCAATTTTTTCCGAAAGGCTGTTATTGATGAATCAAAGTCAAAGCTTTAATCATTAAAAAAGCTTAAGGTTTTGAGAGGAGACGGGCAAAAAGAATAAGGCTGATAAGATAATCTGTATAAATATCAAGTTTCATTTTTTTCTCCTCTTTTTAAAGAAAAAATACATCTTTAGAATAATTTATCCAACTTATCTGTGCTTAAGGTGAGTAACTTAAAAAGACTATCTGCGTTGAGAATGTTTTTAACTCTATTAATCAAGGATTCATTATAATGGGATGCTTTTTTTTTTAACTTCAATCCTTTTAATTGTATAGATCTGCGCCCTTGGCATCTTATTACTGAGTCCCCTCCCTCAATAAAAACGATACCAGAAGAATTGATTGTGCATATTTTTTCTTTTCTCTCCCCCAAAGAGCTTGTGAATGCTCAGCAAGTATGTAAACGCTGGAAAAGAATAGGAGATGAAGAGACATTGTGGAAAAGACATCATCAACAGCAGTTCAAAGACGAACCCTTACATATTAGCTTTTGTCTAAAAACACCTCGGTCTTTTAGGAATAGTTATCTTTTTTATAGCCGGAGCGAATCAATAAGACGGGAAGTTAAGCTAGAGATTGCCTCTGTGCGCGCCCATCCCGATTATAAGGGAAGAGATTTTTCCGAGATGCTGGTATTGATGAATTAAAGTCAAAGCTTTAATCATTAAAAAAGCTTAAGGTTGTAAGGGGAGGCCGGCAAAGAG
>NZ_JSDQ01000094.1:0-27527 GCF_000813665.1 Neochlamydia sp. EPS4
ATCAAGTTTCATTTTTTTCTCCTCTTCTCAAAGGAAAAATATATCCTTAGAATAATTTATTCAACTCATCTGTGCGTAAGGCGTGTAACTTAAAAAGATTATTTGCGTTGAGAATGTTGTTAACTCTATTAATCAAGGATTCATTATAATGGGATGCTTTTTTTTTAACTTTAATCCTTTTAATTGTATAGATCTGCGCCCTTGGCGTCTTATTACTGAGGCCCCTCCCTCAATGAAAACGATCCCAGAAGAAGTGATTGTGCATATTTTTTCTTTTCTCTCCCCCAAAGAGCTTGTGAATGCTCAGCAAGTATGTAAACGCTGGAAAAGAATAGGAGATGAAGAGACATTGTGGAAAAGACATCATCAACAGCATTTCAAAGACAAACCCTTACATATTAGCTTTTGTCCAAAAAAACCTCGATCTTTTAGGAATAGTTATCTTTTTTATAACCACAGGAAATCAATAAGACGGGAAGTTAAGTTAGAGACTGCCTCTGTGCGCGCCCATCCCGATTATAATGGAAGAAGTTTTTCCGAGCTGCTGTTATTGATGAATCAAAGTCAAAGCTTTAATCATCAAAAGAGCTTAAAGTTGTAAGGGGAGGCGGGCAAAGAGAATAATGCTGATAAGATACTCTGTATAAATATCAAGAATATCAAGTTTCATTTTTTTCTCCTCTTTTCAAAGAAAAATATATCCTTAGAATAATTTATTCAACTCATCTGTGCGTAAGGTGAGTCTCTAAGTTAAGTGAATTTATTTAATGACCAGAAGAAATTCTCACCTAGCTTTCGTAATTAGCGATGTGAAGGAGGAGAGAAAAATTATTTTTAACAAGAAAAGCAAACAAGAGAAAGTGGATAAAATATTTGCTAGGTAAAGAGCATAAAAATATATGTTAATTATTAGCACTTTTCTTGCTAACACTTTGATCTTTACTACAGGTTCTCTCTTAGATTGCTTAACAGAAAAACCCATTGATGTTATTGGGTTTTTCTGTTAAATTAGTTATAAAGAGATTAACCATGAGAAAATTGACTACCCTTCACAGCCTACATTCACTTCTTACTCGCCCCTTCTTCACCGTAGCTCAAATCAAACAGCTAGGAATATCCCCTGCTCGTCTTGCCTACTATATAAAAAAGAAACAGATTAAACGCCTAGGCCGTGGGATTTATCAAAGCAGCGACTATCAAGGCTCACCAGAAATTTTTCAATGGGAGGATCTTATCGAGGCTGTAAATTCTGTACCAGGAGGAGTAATTTGCCTAATCTCTGCTTTAGCTATCTATGAGATTACAGAGGAAATTCCACGAAAACACTGGATTGCCATCTCCCATAGCACATCGATGACCAGGGAAGGCTCTATAAAAATCGTAAGATTTAGGAATATGGAACTTGGAAAAACAGAAGTAGAGCTAGGAGGTATTCGACTTCCTATATTTGATCGCGAACGCACCATTATAGATGCTTTTAGACTTTTAAGCCGAGAAACTGCTATTAAAGCTCTCAAGATGGCACTCCTTAAAAAAGGAAATAAGATAGATTTAAAAAGACTTCAGACCTATGCAAAAAAGCTTAGATTTAATATTGATCCTTATTTAATTACAGCTACCACATGAACGAGCAAGCATTAAAAAACCGCCTCCAGGTTATTTCCATAGAAAAAGGCATACATTTTAATGAATGCTGGAAGAAACTTCTTCTTGAGCGCTTTTTAGTGCGGCTATCACATTCAACACATGCCCCACATTTCATTTTTAAAGGAGGATCTCTTCTTGCCTATTTCTTGCATATAGGAAGGGAAACCACCGATCTTGATTTTTTACTTACGAACATGAAGGCCGGCCAAGAAGAAACAAAACAAGCCATTGAGCAAATTGCTGCCCTAGAGTTAAAAGATGGATTCTCTTTCAAGTATGCTGGTATAGATATTTTAGAGCAGCCGCATATGGATTATTCGGGCTATCGCGTACATTTAAAGGTGGCATTTGGTCGTATGCAAGATAAAATTCATATCGATGTCGGCATAGGAGATATAGTAAAGCCCTTTAACCAAGGTATTTATCTTTTTCAGTATAAAGGTCATCCTTTATTTGAAGAAGAAGTATCCTTAATGGTTTATCCTCCGGAAACAATTTTTGCTGAAAAGCTCGAGACGGTGATTTCCAAAGGAACGGTTAATAGCCGCATGAAGGATTATCATGACCTGCTCTTGCTAATACGCGACGCAAAACTCATCAATTTCAACATTCTAAAAGACGCCATAACTAACACGTTTAAAAATCGAAAGAGAAGGCTTGAGCTTCTAAGTTTTGATGAACCAGGTCTCAAATCTCTTCAAAAGCTTTAGGCCGCACATTTAAAAAACCTTGGGAACATAGCGCAAGAGCTCAACCTTCCAAAAGAAATGTACAGCACTATAAAGGAAATAAATGATTATATAGCACAGCTAGGCTTAGCTTAACTTAAAACTTAAGCGTAGGCTGCTTTTTTTAGAAAGTTTAAAATTTTAAAACGTTTGCCTTTCTTTTCAAGATCCATCCGGCATTTAACTTCTTTGTAATACGTTGAGCCTATTTCCTACAGATTAATTTATGGGCATTTACTTAATAGCCAGAAGTACATTTCTCCTATATTGCGATTCCTCTATCTAGACAAAGAGCCTTGGAGCTATGTGGAAAAAAGATTATTGTAACCTGAGGAAAATCTAAGCGAAGCTTTGAGGTTAGAAAATAACAAAGCTAAGATAAGAAAAGTAATAAGTAATGAGCAAGTGATCGATGCTAGCTAGGCAATTTGGGAAGTAACTGTAGAAAAAATTAGACGACAACTAGTAGAGCAAATGTAAGGTAGATATATCAAATCTTTAAGGTTTTATTGAGAGAGGCAAAGGACTCTGTCCTTGATGCTAAAAAGAAGGATTGAGTCCTTGCCCTCGTCAGCTTAAAAAAATTAATGAACATTTCTCCATATAGCTTTTTTGGAGCCTTGTCCATTTAGAATTTCATAATGACTTTTGGTCACCTGCTTATCCTGCCAATACCAATCTGTCTTAGTAGTATTGCCAATATAGCTTGTGCAGGGACCATATTTTTGCCCTTTAACCCAGCTAGTTTCTTGAACCACAGTTTTACCATCGCGATAACGACGCTCCACGCCATGTTTACGCCCCTCCACATAAGGGACCTCGGCAATTTTTTCACCATTCGCATACTCTATTGTGATGCCAGACTGTACTCCATTGTTCCACTCTTCCTTTGTGCAGGGTTCGCCAGCTGGCATATAGGTTCTAAGCTGACCATGTATCCTACCATTCGCATAAGGAATAACTTCTTTAGGAGTGCCATTTTGATGATATGTCGTACGTAAAGTTTGCTGCCCTTTCTCGATGGTATCTACCGAAACAAGAAGGCCATAATTATCACGACGTATACGTTTACCATGATAGTTCACCACTTGAGATTCAAGTTGATTGTCGGGCCCATAGTAAGAACCTTGAAAAAGAAGATTACCTTGAAACTCTTCCTTAGATTTAGGACCCCCTGATTCGTACCAGGTAAGGACAGTGCGGTTTTGCGGTGTGTGATAAAATATTTCTTCTTGAGGAGCGCCGGAAAGATAAAAAATGGAGGTTTTTTGCAAAACGCCATTGGCATAGGTTTCTACTTTTTCGATAGCAGAGCTATGAGGATAAGAATAGGTTGTATCTCCATCCAGAACACCGGAATTATAAGTTTTGGTAACGACTACCCCATTGGCTAAAGAAGAGAGAATTTGCCCATGATGGCCACTATCACTCCAATCTTTAGGGCTTACGGGTACACCATAGCGATGCACATAAGTTTCATTAACTACGTCAGGTGAAAAAGAAGATTTTTCTACTTGCTGGCATCCCGCTAAAGCTATAGCAACCCATGAAAGGCCTAAGAGAGAAACATATTTACTACGCATAAATTCACCTCTAAACATTAATTTTTATAATTTTATAATTGTTTCTTGCAAGACATATGCATGCTCATTGTCAACTTCTTCCTGCGATAAAGTCTTTTGGTCATCTCGATAGAGAAAGCGAAAAGTCATATTTTTCAAGCCGGCTCCTAATTTTTCACTACGATAAATATCTAGCAACTTTACATTTTTAAGAAGCTTTGACGATATAGGAACAAGATCTAAAATGTGTTGAAAGGAAATTTCCTCTTTTACTGTCACTGTCCAATCTCTTTGCGAGCCTGGATAGATAGGAATATCCTTTATCACATACTCTTCTTGGCGCACACTAAATAGATCATATACATTTAACTCAGCAAAGTAAATCCTTTGCTGGACATCTAGACGTCTGCAAATGGAAGGATGAATTTCTCCCATTGAGCCGATTTCTAAAGAATCAACAAAAATAGCTACCTGACGGCCTGAATGAAAAGTTCTCAAATCATTTGGCTTAAAAGAAACATTAAACACACGTAATTCCTTAAGGATGTTTTCGATCATTCCTTTCAAATCATAAAAATCAAATTCTCGTTCTTTAGTCGCCCAAGTTTGAGAAGAGGCTTTTCCAGCTAAAACGATGCCTATGACAGATTGATCTTTATATTGTTCTCCTTCTTTATAATGAATGCGACCGATTTCAAATCCGGCTATATCATGATTTTGATGGGCAGCATTATATTTAACCAGCTGTAAAAGGCCTGGTAGCAATGAAGTTCTTAAGGTCGACTGTTCCACGGAGATAGGATTTAAAACTTTAATTGTTTCTAAAGCATTTGTTTGTAGGTTAAGAGTATCTAAAATTGAAGCACCAATCAGATCACAAGTGATAAACTCTTGCAATCCCATCCCAATCAAACGCTCTTTAATGGTTCTTTCAAAAAGAAATAAAGGAGCATGAGGAATAGTGGCATTCTTGTACATAGGCTGAGAGCGGCCAATATTATCATACCCGTAAATGCGGGCGACTTCTTCGATAAGATCCACTTCGCTTAGCACATCCACGCGATAAGTGGGAACTGTCACGCAAAAGTTGTCCTGTCCGTCCCAGGTATAAATAAAGCTTAGGCGTTTAAATATAGCTTCCACCTCACTTACAGCTAGATGCGTGCCTAAAAGACCATTTATTTTGCTTAAACGGCAGCTAACTAGCTTTTCAGCAAACACCTGTTCTTTAATATCGAGAGGCTCTTGAGCAACTTTTCCTAAAGTTAGCTGTTGAATCAGCATGGCTGCACGATTTAAAGTCCATAATACAGCATGAGGATCGGCACCTTTTTCAAAACGTTTGGAGGAATCTGTTTGGAGGCCAAGACGTTTGCTTGTCTTACGAATGGATTTTCTTTCAAAGTAAGCTGCCTCTAGCAAGATGTGTTGGGTAGAAAGAGTGACTTCAGAATTGCTCCCCCCCATGATACCGGCAAGCGCGATCCCTTTTTCTTTATCAGCAATCAATAAATCTTCCGCGCTTAACAGGCGATCCTTTTCATCAAGAGTAGTAAAAATTTCCCCCTCTTTAGCGGCGCGAACGGTAATGGTATGTTCGCTGATTTTGTCATAGTCAAAAGCATGCAAGGGCTGTCCATATTCTAAAAATACGTAATTGGTAATATCAACGATGTTGTTAATAGAACGAATGCCGCTAGCTTTCAAACGTTTTTTCAACCAATCGGGAGACGGGCCCACTTTAACATCCCTTATCACGCGACAAGCATAGCGCAGGCATTTTTCCTTATCTTGCACAGCAACTTTTATTAACTCTGCTGTATGTAAAGATGGATCTTCAGAAAAGGAGATTTCAGGTAAAACAAGAGACAATTCTAAGACGGCTGCTAATTCCCTTGCTACGCCTATCACACTACTGCAATGTCCGAGATTAGGGGTAAGGCCAATTTCAAATAAGGTATCCGCCATTAATATCGCAAGATCAGTACCTACTGGTAGGTGGTCTTCTAGCTCGATAATTCCCTCGTGTTCCTGATCACCTAAACCCAGCTCATCGGCAGCACATAGCATGCCAAAAGATTCGATACCTCTTAACTTTGATTTTTTAATCTTAAATCTTTTGCCACTAGCATCCGTTAAGCTAGCACCTACGCGAGCTAGGGCTGTTTTAATGCCGGGGCGGCAATTTGAAGCTCCACATACCACCTGATAGGTTTCTTGGCCATCCGTTACTTGGGCTACACACAGCTTATCTGCTTCAGGATGCTTTTCGACGGTAAGGACCTCAGCAACAACTACTCCCTCAAAGCCCTCACCTAGCGTTTCTATTTTTTCCACTTCAAGGCCTGCAGAGGTCAAAGCCTTAGTAATTTCTAGAGGTGGCAGATCGATTGAGATATATTCGCGTAACCAATTCAATGAAATTTTCATAGTATCTAAATTCTTTATAAATAAATGGATGAAGAGTAAGAAATAGAATACAGAATTTTGAATAGAAAACAAGAGATAAGATAACAATTAAGTTAAAGGAAATCAAAGGTCTATCTAGTGGGTAAAGATTTAGGGTATGTTTTTTCCATCCCCCAAAACAATTAAAAAGAAAAAGTATAAGAAAACCTTTCGTTGTAGAAGTATAACTTTTCTTATATCTTGAGGGCTACCTTGTTGGTAAAGTTCCCTTGTCTCCAAGCTCGTTTTCCTAACAGCTTCTATAGCTAAGCTTTAAGCAAGCGATCATCTGACAAAGAAGCAAAAACAGCCTTTTGAAGTTTGATTAGGCTATCATAAAGCTAAAGTTGCGACTATTAAAGGATAAGGATAAGAAATACCGTTGAAAAAATCATTTACTAGGAGATAGCTTAAAATTTATAGATAAAGCATTGCTTAAAAAGGCACTCATTGCCATTTAAACAAACCTTAGGCTTAATCCGTAGGCCGCCGTAAAGATACCACCTAGCAAGTAAGCTTTATAAAGCTTAAAGCAGCTCAAGAAAAAAAGAACATAAGCAAGCAAAAACAATAGTGATCAAGCGGGCTTACAATGATAAAGCTTTCTTCTTTTTATAAACTAATTATAAAAAGATAAAGGCTCGATTGCACTTTTGCCTAGCATGCAAAAGAAAGAGGCTTAAGTAAAGTTTATCCATTGCAATTGGCAAAAAAATTATAACTATCACGACTAGCCCTATCTCACACTTACGATGGCTTATGCAAGCTTTTATTATGCAACAAAGCAAGGTACCAAAGCCAAAATTCTTCAAACGGTTTGTTGAAAAAATTTTATACATTCTGAAAAAGAAATGTTTTCTATTTAAACTTTAAGTAGCTTTGCTTATAAAGCAATAAAAAAATTTATAGAGACTAGTGTCAAATGTCTAAATTTAACCGGAATCAAATAGAAAGGCCTTAGTGTATGCTATCAGAAAATTCGCGTGTTCATCCTCTTATATTCCCTGCGTTTAAAAGTATAGAGGAAAAATCCATTAGCGTTAGGAGCGATACTTCTGCCTATGCAGAAATTAGCCTAAAAATATTTGCAGAGTTAAACCTGTCAGATTTAAAACAAGCAAAGCTTGTATGTAGGGCTTGGAAACAGCTCATTCAAAGCAGCAACCTATGGAAAAAGTTTGGTTCGATAAGCCCTAGAATTACTGCTCTAAAAGAAAATTTGCTTGATGATAATCGAATAGATTTACTTGATCCACTTACAGGCCAGTGGACACCAAAGCAAATGGCTATATTCTTATGGCAAAATCCCACCACTATTATTAACGATTCACTAGCAGCAAAAGTAAATACTGCGGCTGCTTACCTAAAAGAGGAAGGATTTACATTAAAAGGTGTGGCGAGTGATGGTGACTGCTTTTTTAGTGCTTTTTTAGGGAGCTATGCCTCCCTTTCTAGAAAAATTCCATTGCTAGAAATGCAAAGCAATAAAATCTCTTATTTAAGGCAAGTGCTCTCAGACATTATTAAGCACACTAACAGCAAAAGAGCGGAAGAAATAATAGAAAAAGGGATCTGGATAAGCGGCTTGGGCGAAGGAGATTTATTAGCATCGGCTTTATCTATTCCTATAAGGCTAGTAACGGTTAATGAAGAACAATTGATTTGCGGTATTCATGATAGCCTGATCTTCTCAGAACAAGGCTTAGCTGAAGAGAATAGATCGCAGGGATGGAAAACTATCCCTCAAAAAAAAAGACCTAAAGAATATATTTTTATAGTGGATCTTGGGGGCCATTTTATTTATGCGCTAAAGACTTTAAAGCAAGATAAATTTCTTCCTTCAAAGTCAAAAATCTCTCCAAATGTTGCTTCAGGAAAAGATAATTCTTCTTATCCTAATAAAAAAGCTAAAACAGCAGATAAAATAAGGGAAAATAAAAGATCTTCATTAAACAAGTCAGAGCCAAAAACTTCGCCTAATGCTCTGCCAGGAGAAGATAATTTTTTTCGCCCTCATAAAAAAGCTAAAATAGCCACTAAAAAGGGAGAAACTAAACAATTGGCAATAAAAGCATACCAAGGTGAGAGAGCGGCTAAAAAAGAAATATTTGATCCTTCTAATCCTTTAGCTACTTTGCCCTTAAAAATTTTCCAGCAAATTTTTCTTTCTTTTAGCAGTTTAACCCAGGAGGAATTAAAAGGAATTACTAATATTAGAAGCTGTGCTAAAAGTTTTAAACAACACATGCCAAGTAATATTAAATTTTTGGCAAAGTATCAACCTCAAAAACAAAAGCCTTATGTAAAAAAGATCTTAGACTATTTAAACAACGTTGCTACTGATAATCCTCAGCACAATGGTTTATTATCAATAGATAAAGCTGAAGAAGCTTATGCACAAGCTTTAAAAATGGCTATTCAAGAAAAAGATTCTCTTCAAGAATGCTTTTACATAGAAAAATTAGGTGACATTTGCCTAAGAAAACAAACGTCTAAAACACTTCTGCAAGCAGCGAGCCTCTATAATTATGCCTTACGCCTTGCACCTCCACAACGGCAAAAAATTCTTAAGGATAGGCTTTGCCAAGTTCAAGATTTACTCGTTAGAGAATGTAAAGGTAAACCTCTTGATTCTACGGTAATGAATAAACAATTCGAAAGCAATCGCAATACATTAAAAAAATTTAGAGAAGAAATAGAGCAGAAAGCTCAAGCTCTGCCAGAGAGCCCTTCTTCTCAAGAGGTAAGAGAGCTGTATGGTGAGATAGCTTACCAAATAAAAATTTTCTTTGAGCAACTTACAATACAGGCTCTGCATCAATTAAGCCCTGCTCCTTGTGAATATGCCATGATAGGATTTGGCTCGTTAGCTAGAGAAGAAATGACACCATATTCAGATTTAGAATTTGGCATTCTTATACAAGAAGATACTCCAGACAACAGAGAGTATTTTAAGCGTTTGACTACTTTAATTCACTTAAAGGTCATCAATTTAGGAGAAACCATTCTTCCAGCTTTAAACATTCCTTGCTTAAAAGCCATCGCCTTTTTTGATAGCGTGACGCCACGGGGCTTTGCTTTTGATGGAGCAGGGGTAGAAGGAAAAGGCTGTAAAACTCCTTTGGGGAATGGCAAAACATTTGAACTTATCCAAACTCCTGAACAGATGGCCCAATATGTGGGTAAAGATGAAAAAGGCCAATGGTGGTATGAAAAAGAGCCCCATCTTCCTATGGAATTGCTAAACCATACTCATCTACTAGGCAATGGAGAGTTAACTAAAGCCTATGATGAAAATATTCAAGAAGTGCTTAATATGTCTTATCAAGAAAACCTTGATCTGCGCCAGTATTTAGCCAAACAGCACCTTGTTCTAGCTGATATGGAAGCTTTTAATCCAGGAATGGGTGATTTAAACAAGCGTGGTATGCTTTTTCGAGTTAAGAATGATTTTTATCGGTTTCCTCATTTAGCTATTGACCGGCTAGCTCTTCTTAAAAAAGTAACAGTTTCCGACACTTTTACTAGGATTGACAAGCTAAGTGAGCTAGAGATTATAAATGAAGGGGCTACTGAAAAGTTAAAGGATTGGATGAGCCTAGCACTATTTATGCGTCTTAAAACTTATTCTCATTATCGAGCGCAAAAAGAGATGATGAATCCTCTCCTTAAGCCCTTTGGATTTGAAGATCCAAATCTTATTAAACAGCAGTTTGCTTTAGATCATAAAAGTTTAAAAAAGATAAAAAAGATCTACCGGATCTTTATTCCTTTTTACCAAGCCATTGAAGAATTTTTAAAAGGCAATGAAGATGAACTTAAATCGTCTGATTTGGAAGATAACTCACCTGAGACACAAGGAGATATATACCAGAGGCTTTTTCAACATAAAAAAGCAGAAAAATGGTATCTTTTAGCAATAAAAGCAAATTCCAAAAATTCAATAGCTTTAAATGCCCTCGGGAACATTTATCTTAAGCAAGGCAACTTAGACAAAGCGGTAGAATATAGCGTTAAAGCCCTTGCTATTGATCTTAAGCTTTTTGGTGAAAATCATCCCACCGTGGCAACAAGTTATAACAACCTAGGACAAATTTACGAAGACCAAGGCAACTTAGACAAAGCGGTAGAATATAGCGTTAAAGCCCTTGCTATTGATCTTAAGCTTTTTGGTGAAAATCATCCCACCGTAGCAAGAGATTACAACAACCTAGGAGCAATCTACCAAGGCCAAGGCAAATTAGACAAAGCGGCTGAGTATATTGAGAAAGCCCTTGCTATTGATCTTAAGCTTTTTGGTGAAAATCATCCCACCGTGGCAGCAAGTTATAACAACCTAGGATTAATCAACCAAGAGCAAGGCAATTTAAACAAGGCGGCCGAGTATAGCAGCAAAGCCCTTGATATTGATCTTAAGCTTTATGGTGATAATCATCCCACCGTGGCAATTCGTTACAGCAACCTAGGACAAACTTACAAAAACCAAGGCAACCTAGACAAAGCGGCTGAGTATGCTGAGAAAGCTCTTGCTATTAACCTTAAGCTGTTTGGGGAAAATCATCCAACCGTGGCAATTTTTTACAGCAGCCTAGGAATAATCCACCAAGGCCAAGGCAACTTAGACAAAGCGGCTGAGTATGCTGAGAAAGCTCTTGCTATTAACCTTAAGCTGTTTGGGGAAAATCATCCAACCGTGGCAATTTTTTACAGCAACCTAGGACAAACTTACAAAAACCAAGGCAACTTAGACAAAGCGGTAGAATATAGCGTTAAAGCCCTTGCTATTAACCTTAAGCTGTTTGGTGAAAATCATTCCACTGTGGCAATTTTTTACAACAACCTAGGACAAACTTACAAAAACCAAGGCAATTTAGACAAAGCAACAGAATACAGTCAAAAAGCACTTGCTATTAACCTTAAGCTTTTTGGTGATAATCATCCCACCGTAGCAACAAATTACAACAACCTAGGACAAATTTACGTAGACCAAGGCAACTTAGACAAAGCGGTAGAATATAGCGTTAAAGCACTTGCTATTAACCTTAAGCTTTTTGGTGATAATCATCCCACCGTAGCAACAAATTACAATAACCTAGGACAAATCTACCAAAAGCAAGGCAACTTAGACAAAGCGGTAGAATATAGCGTTAAAGCCCTTGATATTGATCATAAGCTTTATGGTGATAATCATCCCGATGTGGCAAGGGATTACAACAACCTAGGACAAATTTACAAAGAGCAAGGCAAATTAGACAAAGCGGCTGAGTATGTTGAGAAAGCCCTTGCTATTGATCTTAAGCTTTTTGGTGAAAATCATCCCACCGTGGCAACAAATTACAACAATCTGGGTGGAATCTACCAAGAACAAAGCAATTTTGGTAAGGCAGCTGAATATGCTGGGAAAGCTCTTGCTGTTAACCTCAAGCTTTTTGGTGAAAATCATCCCGACGTGGCAATTCGTTACAGCAACCTAGGACAAATTTACAAAGGCCAAGGCAACTTAGACAAAGCGTTAGAATATAGCCAAAAAGCCCTTGCTATTAACCTTAAGCTTTTTAGTGAAAATCATCCCACTGTAGCAATCTCTTACAATAATTTAGGCCAAATTTACAAAGGGCAAGGTAATTTAGAACAGGCGATTGAATATACTAAGAAAGCTCTTGCTATTGATCTTAAGCTTTTTGGTGAAAATCATCCCACGGTAGCAACCTCTTACAATAATTTGGGCACCATTTACAAGGAGCAAAGTAATTTAGAACAGGCGATTGAATATGCCGAGAAAGCCCTTGCTATTAACCTTAAGCTTTTTGGTGAAAATCATCCCACCGTAGCAACAAATTACAACAACCTAGGATTAATCAACCAAGAGCAAGGCAATTTAAACAAGGCGGCCGAGTATAGCAGCAAAGCCCTTGATATTGACCTTAAACTTTATGGTGATAATCATCGCACCGTGGCAATTCGTTACAGCAACCTAGGTCAAATCTACCAAAAGCATGGCAACTTAGACAAAGCGCTAGAATATAGCGTTAAAGCACTTGCTATTGACCTTAAGCTTTTTGGTGAAAATCATGCCGAGGTAGCAAGAGATTATAACAACCTAGGAGTAATCTATCTGAATCAAGGCAACTTAGACAAAGCGCTAGAATATAGCCAAAATGCACTTGCTATTGACCTTAAGCTTTTTGGTGAAAACCATCCTGCCGTTTCAAGAGATTATAACAACCTAGGTCAAATCTACCAAAAGCATGGCAACTTAGACAAAGCGCTAGAATATAGCCAAAATGCACTTGCTATTGACCTTAAGCTTTTTGGTGAAAACCATCCTGCCGTTTCAAGAGATTATAACAACCTAGGTCAAATCTACCAAAAGCATGGCAACTTAGACAAAGCGGTAGAATATAGAGTTAAAGCACTTGCTATTGACCTTAAGCTTTTTGGTGAAAATCATGCCGAGGTAGCAAAAGATTACGCCAATCTAGGAATAATCTACAAAGAACGAGGCAATTTAAACAAGGCGGCTGAGTATTACAATAAAGCCCTTGCTATTAACCTTAAGCTTTTTGGTGATAATCATCCCACCGTAGCAAGAGATTATAACAACCTAGGAGTAATCTATCTGAATCAAGGCAACTTAGACAAAGCGCTAGAATAT
The DNA here is from genome assembly GCF_000813665.1 of Neochlamydia sp. EPS4. Lineage (NCBI taxonomy): Bacteria > Pseudomonadati > Chlamydiota > Chlamydiia > Parachlamydiales > Parachlamydiaceae > Neochlamydia > Neochlamydia sp. EPS4. The sequence continues at coordinate 13,041 of NZ_JSDQ01000094.1, forward strand.
AGCCAAAATGCACTTGCTATTGACCTTAAGCTTTTTGGTGAAAATCATGCCGAGGTAGCAACTTGTTACAGCAATCTAGGAACAATTCACCAAGAACAAGGCAACTTAGACAAAGCGGCTGAGTATGTTGAGAAAGCACTTGCTATTAACCTTAATCTTTTCGGTGAAAATTATGCCGAGGTAGCAACAAATTATAACAATCTAGGATGGATTTACCAACTAAAAGGAAATATGGGAAAGGCATCTGAATGTGCCAATCAGGCTCTTAGAATTGCTACCAACATCTATGGTAACAACCATCCTATAGTAGCCGCATTTTTAATAGTAACCGCATTTCTAACCCACCAACAGGCTTCACAAAAAGCAATATAAATCCCATAAAATGGGTAGGGGCATGCAGGACAAAGAGATTCAGAGAATGTGGATAAACACTATTCAATGGAGCAGGAAATGTAATACAGTTATCAACCTATATCACTCTCCGAAAATCTATTTCTCTATTTACTCAAAGGCGAGTAGCCTTAAGAATAGAAAGTTGAACGCCGGCCGTTTGACCTAAATCGAATAAAGAAGGTAGATCAGGATTGCTGTCCATATAGATATTCAATGTCTTCATCATCCTTAACTTTGCCTCTTCAGGAAGCTCATTTAAGGTGTTCACAAGGAGCATAGCAAGCATAGCCATATTGGAGTCTTTTAAAGAAAAAGGGTCTGATAACACATCCATAAATTCTTTAGAAGTTATCCATTCATATTTGGCTTTATATATCCCCCCTAAAGCAGCGGCAAGTAACATCACCTGCATTTGTTGAGCTAAAACTTTTTTCTCGCCTTCATTCATATTGGCTGCTGAAGGTAACTTGTCGACTATAGTCATGAGATAACCGCCTAAAACCCCATCAAGGGACCATTGAGCTATTTGAGTAGCAAATTTATGGGCGATGACTTTTTCATCTGTCAATCCAGGATTTTTTTGTAAGGCTTGGGCAATTTGTGTCCCAAAAATAGCGCGAATAAAAATAGTAGCCACTGCTAAAACTAATCCCCCCGCCATATTTAGGTCTTGCAATAGAGGGTTTAATTCCTTTCTTCGATCGGCCTCTCTTTTTTCTTCTGCTATTTTTTTTAAACTTTGCGACCAGCTATCTAAAATGTTTAGGCAAATTTTATCCATCGCTAATTGGCTAATAGCTATTATGTTATTAGCATCAGGAGGAATTAATAAGGGATTGGAAAGAGGAGGCAAATAAAGTGAAGCAACCACTGCACTCGCTTTTTCGATAGAATCTTTAGAATGCAGGGAGGTTTCTTGGACGTTGGAGTCCACTGCTGAAGTTTGCTTAGGTTGATAAAGCGCCTCAGCATTAGGTAAACCTGATTGATTACCCATTCCTGTATTCAGGTTAGTAAAATCTTGGCTCATAAGGACATCCTCTGCTATACATCTTTCTCTTCTTAGTGTAACACATTCAACCATTTTGTAAAATAATTTATTTAAAAACCAAAAGCCTTATATGAGCGATTCCTTTATTATTTTTTAGCTGCAGCGATTATTGAATGCCTTTTTCTTTCCTTATTGCAAAAATTCATGTTAGAATGCGAAATATTAACAAAGATAACGGAAAGAAAAATTAATGACAGAAAACACCCATTTTACCCATAAAGCTCCTATTGAGCACGTAGCCGAAAAACTAGCCGAAGGAAAATTCTCTACGGTGGAAGTGCATGGAACTGAAATTCCTGGCCATTTTTCTGCTGCTGCCGATGCGGCCCGTGAAACAGCAGTAGTTTTGCTTCTCATGAGTTGCATTATTCTTTCATTTAAAATACCCCTCCTCTCTCTCACTTTGGCCCTAATTATCTTTTCTACGGGATGGACGCTATGGAAGTTTGGACGCAGTGCCTGGCTTGGCTGGTCACGTCTAGAAAGATTACATCGTCTTGTTAAACAAGAGAAATGGGAAATTGATCATAATCGTGAGCAAGAAAAAATGGAGCTTAAAGATCTATATGCCAACAAAGGCTTTGAAGGCAAAATGTTAGATCATATAGTGGAGGTTTTAATGGCTGATGGCGACCGCCTTCTTAGGGTAATGGTAGAAGAAGAGCTAGGCCTTAAACTTGAGTCCCATGAGCACCCTTTAAAACAAGCTTGCGGTGCTGGCTTAGGAGCAATTGCTGCTGCTGCTATGGTTCTCACCTGCCAGTTAATAGCACCAGGATTTCAAGGTTTAGTCATAGGTTCTTTAGGAACGATAGCTGCGGCTTCAGCGCTCTCAGCTTATTATGAGCAGAACCGTATGATTCCCGCTATTATCTGGAATGGAGGGCTCGCCATTTTAGCTTATGCCTGGGTCTATTTTCTCCATGAATTTTTTTTTAGACAAGGCTGATTATTATGCATGCTAGCAAGACTCATACACCTGCTTTTGGAGAGTTTTTTGAATTGGATTCTCCTGAAACTTCAAGCCCTTTCATTAAGCCCGCAAGTCGTCAGTGGGGAGTCAATCTTACCTTAAAAGCTTCAATAGCAGCTACTATTTTACTCGCTATTTCTTTTGCATTTTCCTGGTTTAAGGTCACTCATTCCCTATCGACACTATTACTAGTCATAGTTTATTTTTTGGCAGGCATTCCTGCCTTAATCGAATCTTTTGAGGATCTAGCTAATTTAGATATTAACATTGATATTTTGATGACTTTAGCAGCATTTTCTTCCGTTTTAATTGGAAGCGAAATGGAAGGAGGGCTACTGCTTGTCCTTTTTGCTCTCTCGGGTGCCATGGAGCAGGCGGTCACAGAAAAAGCTAAAAGCGCTATCAGCGCTTTGCATAAACTTTCTCCCACCAAAGCTAGTATAGTACAACCAGATGGGACTCTCCTAGAGAGAGCTATCAATGAAATTCAGGTAGGTGAAAATATTCTAGTTAAATCGGGTCAAGTGGTACCTTTAGATGGAGTAGTGCTTGAAGGCATTTCAAGCGTAAATCTTGTCCACCTGACAGGTGAAAATTTTCCTATGACAAAAAAGGTTGGAAATGAGGTGCCGGCTGGAGCCACTAACTTAGATGGAGCTCTTGTTCTGCAAGTGCTAAGAACTAGCTCTGACTCGACCTTAGCCAAAATCATTCAATTAGTCACTCAAGCTCAAGATGCTAAACCTAAACTTCAACGTTGGTTTGATAAGTTTAGCCGCCGTTATGCTATTTCTATCATTTGCTTATCCGCCTTTTTCGTGCTCATTCTGCCTTATCTACTTTCTATCCCTTTTTTAGGAATGGAAGGATCCGTCTATAGAGCCCTAGCTTTTTTAATAGCCGCTTCGCCCTGTGCTTTAATTATAGCTATGCCTATTGCTTATCTAAGTGCTGTAGGAGCTTGTGCAAAGCGCGGCATTTTGCTAAAAGGAGGAGTCATTTTAGATGCATTAGCCTCTTGTAATAGGGTTGCCTTCGATAAAACAGGGACTTTAACCACAGGAGAACTTACCTGCGCAGCTATAGAAACCTTGGATCAAGGAATTGATAAAGCTACAGCCCTTAGCATCGCTTTTGCTCTGGAAAAAAATGCCGTACACCCTATAGCCAAAGCTATCTTAGCTTATTCTCATCACACTAAAACTTTACCCGTCGAGCTTAAAAATTTTAAAGCGATCCCAGGCAGTGGCCTTGAAGGAACCGTTATTCTACCCGAGGGAGATGTTCCTGTCCTTATTGGACACCCTGAATTTATTGCAGGAAAATTAAGTCCTACCCAGGCTAAAGTTTTATTAGATAAATGTGAGGAGTTACAAAATCAAGGCGAACTTGTCTCCCCTCTTCTAGCTGGTAAACACTTAGTATTATTCCGCTTTCTCGATACAATACGGCCTAACATTCAAAACACTTTGAAAAATCTTAGCCAAAAGATGGGCTTAAAGCTGGTTATGTTGACGGGTGATCATCAATATAGTGCTGAGCGCATTGCTAAGGAGCTTGGTATCTCCTCTTTTTATGCTAATTTGAAACCCGAAGATAAACTAAAACATGTAGCGCAACTGGCGGAAAAAGAAGGTTTGGCAATGGTGGGGGATGGCATTAACGATGCCCCTGCTCTTGCACGCGCAACAGTAGGTATTTGCATGGGAAAAGTAGGAACAACTACAGCTGTTGAAGCCGCTGACATTGTGCTTTTGCAAGATAATATCGAACGACTAGATTGGCTTTTTCTTAAGGCAAAAAGAACTCAACGAGTTGTAAAGCAAAACCTTTTTATAGCTATTGCAGCCATTTTTATTGCTACTATTCCTTCTATTGCTGGATTCATCCCTTTATGGCTAGCAGTACTGATGCATGAAGGAGGCACTGTAATAGTAGGACTAAATGGGCTACGTCTTCTAAAAAGTTAAACCTTGTCTTCTATCTAAGCCGGCCTGATATTAGCACCTAGGCTTACTCATTTAGCTCCTCTTCTAAAAGCAATCCTAAGCTAAAAAAATTTTGATAACTCCTAGAGGATTTTTTGAAGAGGAGTTTTTTAATGTCTTCTTAAGCTAATTCATTGACTTAAAGTTATAGTGGATTAAAAGCTTACAAGTACGCAAAAGAGCTCTTAAGAGTCCTTCACCTCCTTTCTTATCCTCTCTTACTATTTTTTTTACTCCCCTCTATTTAGTAGTCTATCCTGACAATCATTCTTTTAATTTAATGTTAATGAAATATGTTGTAAAAAAAACATTCTCATTCTATAAATTGTTGTTATAAATAAACTTACGTTTACCAAGGAGAAAAAAATGTCCGCACCTACCGTAACAAGAGCTAGAGTTGCAGAGCCAGCGATGGAAAGACAATCTTTAGCAAATAAAAAAAATATGCCGGTTCAATTTGGTTCAATGAACAGAGGCAAGACTTTTACAATCGCCACTTTAGGGGTCACAGCAAGCGTGGCAGCAGTCGCAGCTGTTGCAGCTGCAGTTTTTTCTTCTTACTTAGTAGCTGCTATAGCGGCCACGGCTTTAGTGACAACAATTTTAGCCACTATTTCCGCCACTCGTATAAATCTTTCTGCTGAAGATTTAAAAAAACATAGTGAACTTACAACCCAAGTTGCTCGCCTTGAAACCCGACTTCAAGAGCTCAATCGGCTAAAAGCCAATGCGGAGGCAGAGGAAAATCAAAGCATTAAAAAATTCGATGTAGAGCTTCATACAGGCGAAGGTGAAATAACATCCCCCTTGACGCAAGAGAAATTAGGGGATCCAGCAAAAATTCTAGGGAAGCATGAAAGCGAAGTAAAAGATATAAAGGAAAAGTTGGTAAATCTTAACAAAAGTTTGTTAGAGGCAGAAAGCACGAAACAACGAATGAAAGAGGATTATGAGACCCAGATAAAAGCAAAAGAAGCTAAAATCCTGGAACTAAGCAAACAATTAGACAAGATCCAAAAACAGTTAGAAGAAACGCAAAAAAATATCCCTCAACAAACAGTTCCTACCCAAGGACAAGTAAATAGCAAAGAAAAAATTAAAGTAGAGGCTCAGGAGAAGGAAAAGGTAAAGCTGCAAGCAGCCTTGGAGCAACTTATTCAAGAAAAAAAACAGTTAGAAGATAGCTTAAAAGCAAAAAATGCTGACTTTGACCAACTTAAAAATACGCATCAGAAATTGTTAGAACAAAAAGGAAATGAGGTTTTTGAACTGCAAGAAAAATTAAAAGCGGTCAAAAAAACGCTGCAGTCTCAACAGCACTCTGAAGAAATAGCTCAGAAAAATGCCGCACTGGAAGAGCAAGTGGAAGCGCTGAGAAAACAAATTCAGAGCCAAGCCACTAACGTAGAGACCAAAGAAAAGCAGATAGTAGAGCTCCAAAAAAATATCCAGACCTTTCGCAAAGAGAATGAAAATTTAAGTCACGAATTTATCAACTTAAAAGAACTGAATGCTACCTTAGTAGGAAAAATCAAAGAGGAAAAACTTAAACATCCTGAAGATAAGTCTTCCAGCGAGAGACAAGTAAGATTTGCTCAAGAGAAATCCTCTCAACCTGCTGTCCAAACTTCTCCTTTACACTTTACTCCTGAAATGGAAGAAGATTTGAAACAGTATTTCAAAGCCAAGGATATGGCCCTAACCTTTTCTATCGATCAGCAGCTCCATATATTAGGTGTACTAAAAAAGAATATTCTAGCATTAGGCGGTAAAGTTAGCAGCGAAGCAAGAGAGCCTGCTATTGAATGGATCGACATAAATTTTAATAACCTAATATTTAAAAAATATGAGGCTTTTAAAACAGAAATTGAAGATCTAAGAGAGAAATTAAAACAGAATAATGCTTTGGTTACCAATGTAAACGAGCTAGAGGAGCTTAAGAAAGAAACACAAAACCTTAAAAATGAGCGGTTGCTTTACTTTAAAGATCAAGCAGAACTTTTAGAAAAATTTAAGGCTAAATTAGAAGAAAACAAAAAAGCTAACAAAAAGATTATCCCTGTTGTCGAGCAATGTCTTGCCTCTCTTAAGATGAAGAAATAAGCAATAAAGGCTAATCATTTTATCTTTCTTTCAGGTCTTGCTTTGTCCAGCAAGACCTGCCTTCAAGCTGCTTCTCTTATTCCATTTTTCGACAAATAAAAAAATAAAGCCAAATACTTTGTTCTTTTAGAGAATAGAAAGCAAGCAGAAAATTTAAACAATAATAGATAGGCTCCATTTTAAAAAGTTATCTTCCCTAACTAAATCATATTCCTCTTGTAAAAAAACCTAAGTACACTTATAAACTTAAGGTCATTTTACGCTGAAATTTCTAAGGAGAAACAAATGACACAAGAAGTAATAAATAATGCTTTGCAAGCTTTATATCTAGGAGATGAACAACCCTCCCTCAAAAGACAGGAATCTCCGGGAAATATGCAAGGTCGCCGAGTAGCTACTATCTGCTTTGGCAGCCTGGCAATCATAGCTTCTACCGCAGCAGCTGTAGCAGCCTTCATTTTTGCTTCTCCTATGATTGCAGGAGCCTGTGCTACTACTGCGCTAACAGGAACGTTTATCTCTACTATTCTAGCCAGCAGCCTTAAAGTTCCTTTTTCATTAATTAACCTAGTGAAGAGGCTGACAGAAAAAGTTAAAACTTTGTTTCAAGCTAATAATGCTTTAAATCAACAGATAGAAGAATTAAGAAATCAACCTATTAATCATGAAGATGAAGTTGCTAAACAAAAAATAGCTCAACTTAATCAACAAATAGAGGCACTAAAAGTAGAAATCAGAACTAGCTACGAAGAAACTTACCACTCGAAAGAAACACTCCAACATGCACGAGAAACTATAGCTAAAGCTGAAGAGCAAATAGGTGAGCTTACTCAACAGATTAATGAATTAAATACTAGGATGGGCATTAAAATTGAAGAGACTCAAGCCCTCCAACAACAACTTGAAGAAACAAAGAAAATAGTTGCTGACAAAGAAAATGAAATACAGGAAGTAAAAAATTCTTCAAATTCCGAGTCTAACATCAAGGTCGCGCACACTGCACTGAATGAACTTCATACAACTCAGATAGCCAAAGCAGAGATAGAAAAAAAGCTTTCGGAAACGCAGAAAGAGATAGAAAAAATGAAGAAGAAGCTCACTAAAGTCGACTATGAGAAGAGGGCTGTTGAAGTTAGGTTAAAAGAGACAAGATCAAAACTTGATATTGCACAGGACAGCTTAGCCAAAAAAGAACAAGAGATTGGGCTTTTAAGAAAAAATTTAGATAATACTATGGAATTGTCAAAACATCAAGTGGAAGAAATTAAAGACTTAAAAGCTAGGCAAGAAAGATTAGAAAAAAGATTAAGCGAGAGCCCCTCAAGCGATGAAAATGTTCCATCTACCCTTACTTCTTCCGCCAGTGCTGCAGAACATCTAAGTGCTGATACCTCAATTGAGAACCCAGTCCATGCTGCCAAGATTGAAAAACTAACTGAGGAGCTCCAGGCATTAAAAGCTGCAATTCAAGATAAAGAGCGTGAGGCTGAAGAGATTAGGAGTAAAGCTAAAGCCTATGTTCATGAAGTTAAAGAAGGTACAAAAGATTTCATAGATAAACTGCGCAATAAAATCTACAGCCTGATGGAAAGAAATTCAAGCAAAGAAGAAATCTTAGTAGCGATCGATAAGATGGTAAATGCAATAAAATAGGCCGAACGAAAATAGAACCCATCTTTTTTAAGCATTTAAAGCTCTGTCCTAGGCAAAAGACAATAAAATTTTAAACAGTTAATTCCTACGAAACAGATTTTTATTCCCTAACAGTTTCTTATATCCTTAAAAAGCATTTTTAAATAAAGGAAAAGCAAAAATGTCAAGCCTTACACCTAATAGCCAGGTTTCGCAGAATGATTCTGCGGCTATTCCATTAGCCGCTTCCCCTCACCAGCCTTCAAATCTTAAGAAAAATTTTTATTCCTTTACAGTAAAAACGATAATATTTGGGGCGACTGCAGCTACTGTTTTACTAGCCATTAAATGCATTAAGCAGGAGCAGATCACCTTGACCGACGCTAGAATTTTAAATAACTTCGAATCAAAATTTATAGCCATTTCCTCTGAAAAAATTATAGCAACAGCAGTAGGGGCATGTGCTTTATTGGCATTAGAAGTTTATAAAAAAAACAAGATGGTCGAGCAGTTAGCTGTTAGAAACCTAGAATTGCAAGAAGAAGTTAACATTTTGACTACGACTCTGCAAGAAAAGGCAACTGAAATTCAGCAATTAAATCAATCTCTAGCCATTCCTTCGGTAAGTAGCGAAGTGGAGCCTACACTTATTCCCCCTTCCTTAATAGAAAGTACGCCTTGGATAAGAACGGATAGCAGTTATGAAGTATTGGCTACCCCTCCAAAAAAACCTCCACTTGTTCCTCCTACCCCTGCCACCCATGCAGCTCGAATTCTAAGAGTATTATATAATGATGAGCTGAATGTGGAGAATAACGAACAAACTTTACCGGAAGAAGTGGAGGATGAAATTTCATCGACCCCTTTTTCTTCTCCTCACTCCACTCCCCCTACTCCTTCTAAAGATGCTGCTCGGCATCTAAGAAAAATATTTAGCGAAGAGCCTAATTTTTAGGATCTATAGCAAATTTTTTTTAACCTTTCTAGATAAACTTCTTGTCTAAGTTGTTACCCCTCTTTTGTGTATCTTACCAAGAGGGGTTTTTATTGATATTTTTCTCCCTTGAAAGAGCATTTTCTAAAATTTAGCAATTAAAAACATTAACTGCTAAAAATTGCTTGATCGCAAATACCTGATAAATTATCATAAGTTCACAAAGGAAGGAGCACATCTTGAAAGCGTTAAAACTTATTACCGTAAAAAAATCGGCTAAACATAACCGTGAGCGGCAAGTTTTAATGGGGCTGATTGAATTATACCTTAAAACGGGTAAACCTATCGGCTCTCATACCCTTAAAGAATTTCGCTTTGAAGAGTTAAGCTCGGCTACCATTCGTAACTATTTTTCGAATTTAGAAAAAGAAGGTTATCTTTCTCAACAGCATTCTTCTGGTGGACGTATTCCTACAACTCAAGCATTCCGTCTATACGCCCAGGAACATTCTACCACACAGCAGACTTCAGAAGCTTACCAACATGAACTTCAAAAACTTCGAGATAAAGAAACTCACGAACTAGCTTCTTACCTACAAGAAGCTGCTGAAACATTAAGCCACCTAGCAGAATGTGCCGTCTTTTTATCTGCCCCTCGTTTTGACCAAGATTATATCAATCAAATAAAAATTGTGGAGATCGATCATACACGTTGCTTATGTATCATTCTTACTAGCATTGGCCTGATACAAACGGAAATCATGCCTCTTGATAAGCGAATGAGCACCTTCTCCTTAAAACGAATGGAAAGATACTTTCAATGGCGACTCAACCGTATCCATCAATCCCCTAGCTCGATAGACATCAACACACCAGATAATCTTACTGAAGAAGAAAAAAACTTAGCCCAATTATTTTATAATGAAATTATGGTGCGCTACATCGTTAGTTATTCCAACTTTACTGATGAAGATATCTATCGTACCGGTTTCTCAAAATTGCTAGCTTACCCCGAGATGCAAGACGTCTCAAAGCTTACCCACTGTCTCTCTTTGTTTGAAAACGTTCCTTCTATGCGCTTATTGCTAAAAGAATGCAGCAAAAAAGAGACCTTAAAGTTTTGGATAGGTGAGGATCTTGATTTTCTTTCTGTGGGTCCGCAAGAATGTTCTGTAGTTACAGTTCCTTATTATGCCAATAAACAGTGTGTGGGAGCTATAGGGCTGCTAGGCCCTATACGCTTGCCCTATCGGCATCTATTTGGCTTATTGCATAACTTTTCAGAAAACATTAGCGAAGCTATTACTCGAAGTATTTACAAATTTAAAATTACATTTCGTCAACCACAGCGAGGGACGATCAGTACCCAACCGGATAAGCCATGCTTTTTGGGTGAATCTTCCCTCATGCTTATTGAACACAATGGTACGTAAAAGAGGAGCAAAACATGACTATTGAAGATATACCTGATAAAGATGAATCTACTCAATCTTTAGAAAAGCAAGCAGCTTTAGAAAAGGAATCAAAGCCTAAAAGAGAGCCAAGAACAGTACATATTAGTGATCTTGAACTTGAGCATCTCAAAAGAGAGATAAACGAATATAAAGACAAATATTTGCGCTCGATTGCTGAAGCAGAAAATTTAAGAAAACGTTTAAATAAAGAACGACAAGAAATGATGCAGATGGCTATTCAGAGCGTGATAGTAGATTTTCTTACTCCTCTTGACCATATGGAAAAGGCTTTGTCTTTTACAGATCAAATGTCTGAAGAGGTAAATAACTGGGCCACTGGATTTAAAATGATACTTAATCAATTTAAAGAAGCCCTTACAAATAATGATGTGCATGCTTTTAAATCGGTAGGCATGCCCTTTGATCCTCATCACCATGAAGCAGTAGAAATGATAGAAACTACAGAATTTCCTGAAGGCACTGTCGTCGAGGAAAATACTAAAGGTTATAAAATGGGTAGCAAAATTATTCGACCTGCTCGAGTAAAAGTTGCCAAAAAATCAAGTTCTGAACCGCATGTAGAGGAAAATTTATCTTCCTCTACAAATGAATGAGTGAAAGTAAACGTTGAATTTAGTACAGAAAACGCTTAAGTGAGTGTTGCCTTTTCTGAAAGCAAAGCTATAACACTTACATAAGGCTTTAAGCCAAATAAACCATCACATAGCAAATTACAAATAAGGAGTTTTAAAGATGACTCAAAAAAAATCAAAAATTATAGGCATTGACTTAGGAACTACAAATTCCTGCGTAGCAGTGATGGAAGGCGGAGCTCCTAAAGTCATTGCTAATGCTGAAGGTACAAGAACCACTCCCTCTATTGTAGCTTATAAAGGCAATGAGCGCCTTGTAGGTATTCCTGCAAAGCGTCAGGCTATTACTAATCCGGAAAACACTATTTCATCTTCAAAACGCTTCATTGGCCGTAAATACGATGAAGTGGTATCGGAGATTAAAACAGTACCCTATAAAGTTACTAAAAATGCCAATGGAGATGCAGTCTTTGAGGTATTAGGTAATAAGATCGTTAGTCCCGAAGAAGTGGGTGCACAAATCTTAATTAAGATGAAAGAGACAGCAGAAGCATATTTGGGAGAAAAAGTGACCGAGGCTGTGATTACAGTTCCTGCCTACTTTAACGATTCTCAACGCCAATCCACGAAAGATGCAGGTCGTATTGCTGGTTTAGATGTTAAACGTATCATCCCTGAACCTACCGCCGCGGCATTAGCTTATGGTTTAGATAAAGAAAAGAGTGATAAGAAAATCGCGGTATTTGACTTAGGAGGAGGCACTTTCGATATTTCTATCTTAGAAATAGGAGATGGTGTGTTCGAAGTGTTAGCCACGAATGGTGACACTCACTTGGGTGGAGACGATTTTGACAACGAAATTCTTAAATGGATTCTTGATAGCTTTAAACAAGAAAATGGCATCGATCTGCATAATGATAAGATGGCTTTGCAGCGCTTACGTGATGCAGCCGAGAAGGCGAAGATTGAACTCTCTGGTACACAATCTACAGAGATTAATCAACCCTTCATCACCATGGATGCTACCGGGCCTAAACACTTGTCTTTAACTCTAACTCGCTCAAAGCTAGAAAGCTTAGCTCATAACCTAATCGAGCGTACTAAAGAACCTTGCCTAAAAGCCTTGAAAGATGCTGGCTTAAAAAAAGAGGACATTAACGAAATTATTCTCGTAGGTGGAATGACTCGTATGCCTGCTGTGCAAGAGGTTGTAAAAGACATTTTTGGAAAAGAAGGAAATAAAGGGGTTAATCCCGATGAAGTGGTAGCTGTAGGTGCAGCGATCCAGGGTGGAGTTTTAACAGGCGAGGTAAAAGATGTACTTTTACTCGATGTTACACCTCTAACGCTTGGTATCGAAACAATGGGCGGCGTAATGACTCCTCTTGTAGAGCGTAACACTACCATTCCTACTCAAAAGAAACAGGTTTTCTCTACCGCTGCTGACAATCAACCTGCCGTAACGATCCGTGTCCTGCAAGGTGAACGTAAGATGGCCAATGATAACCGAGAAATAGGACGGTTTGACTTGAGCGATATTCCACCAGCTCCTCGAGGTATCCCACAGATCGAAGTAGCTTTTGATATCGATGCGGATGGTATTTTGCATGTTTCTGCAAAAGACATATCGAGTGGCAAAGAACAAAAAATTCGTATTGAAGCTCAATCAGGGCTACGTGAAGAGGATATCCAACGTATGCTTAAAGATGCTGAACTTCATGCCGAAGAAGATAAAAAGCGTAAGGAAGAAGTCGAAATTCGCAATGAAGCAGATTCCCTCTCATTCCGTGCGGCAAAATCAATCGAAGAGTATAAAGAAAAGCTACCTAAAGATCTTGTTGATACGATCCAAAGCAAAATCGAGGCTATTAAAAAAGCTTTAGAAGGCATGGATATCGAACGCATAAAAACAGCTAAACAAGAACTGGAGACCCAAATGCAACATATTGGGGAAGCCATAGCAAAGGCAGGGGCTGCAGGTCCGCACGCAGGAGGCCCTGATGCTTCCTATGGGCAGTCTACAGGTGGCCCAGGAGCTGGCTTTGGTGCTGAGCAGCAAGAGTCTCAGAAGCAAGGCAATGGAGAAGAGACGATAGAGGAAGCAGACGTAGAAATTATTGATGACAATAAAAAATAAGATGTCAGCATTTCAGAAGACAGCGAAAAAAACGCTGTCTTCTTTTTCTTTATTGCGGCCTACTTTTCCTTCCCTTAGCAATTATTTATGATGACGAGTACTGGCCTCACATCTCCAATCTTTTACTCTTAATTTTATTTCAACAGAATAAAACGGGTTTGCTAGAACTTAAACTAGTGAAATTGTAGATAACGCTTACCAACCTTACAAGCCCTGCATTCAGCCTACTCGCACAGACAAACAAAAGTTAATGAGTTAGTTTACATTTTAGGATACGATTTAAAGCGGCCTTAGATGGCTTTCTTATCCAATGACTCGCGTTAACAAGTAGCGAATTATCAAATTAGAGCACAAGTAATAAAATCTCTTCTACCTTTCCTAAACCTGCATGAAATTTAGAAAAAAGCTCTTCATTTTCGATGTATGTGTAAGTTTTTGATTGCTGTCTTGCAAGTCGCTGTTTTCTTGGAGAATTTTACAAAAAGCAGGATTTTTATCTAAGCACTCCTTAATGCATATTTTCATACTTTCGAAGTCATTCGCTCGTTGCATCTCTTACTTCCAGCCTCCATTAATTCATTAGCCGGACGATCGGCCAAATGATAAGACATACTTAGTATTTATTGGATTTTTAAGAGGAAAGCAACTTTTTATTAATAGTGCCATTTGGTAGATAGCAGAAGTCTTTATATTAATCTTATATGCTTAAAAAAATTTTAAACCTACTAAACCTTAATTAATAAACAGAAATTTATATAGAAAGAATGCATATATAAAATAAAAAAATATTATTACTTCATGTTACCTACTCTTTTCTAATGCGAGTTTTCGTAAGCGGTTACGGGGGTAGGCCTGCTTAATTTTTTGACGATAAGGAGCCAATATAAAACAGAAAGTGCATTAAATACAAAAAAAACTATTCGCAAGTATATTTGATTTTGCAGATGCCCGCAAAATCCCATCTAAATCTGGTGACCGCTCATGATCATTCTTGAGTGGGCAAAGGATCGATGGCTGCCATCCCAGCCTCTTGGTTTTCTATCTGTTTATGGAAAAGCAAAATTCTGTCTCCCGAATAAGCAACTTCATATTCATAGCCTTCGGCTAGCATTTGCTCTGAAGTTAAAATTTGAAAGGAATCCACATTCCATACTTCCATCATCGCCGGCAAATCTTGTGCAAGCTTTGTTAGTACCTTTTGCTGCTTGATTTGATAATTGCTTACGGGC
>NZ_JSDQ01000095.1:0-30878 GCF_000813665.1 Neochlamydia sp. EPS4
GAAGTTAAAATTTGAAAGGAATCCACATTCCATACTTCCATCATCGCCGGCAAATCTTGTGCAAGCTTTGTTAGTACCTTTTGCTGCTTGATTTGATAATTGCTTACGGGCTTGGTAGGAAGGCTTATAAATCCAGCTACACTTGCTTCTGTGGAGGGTAAGCTTAATGCTTGAGTCTCTTTTTTTTCTTCAACTTCGCTAGAGGATTGATCTTTAGATAAAAGAGTTCGACCGATAGAAAAAAGCGAAGATTGAATATTTTTCCAAAAGGAGGGAGTGCCATTATAAAGCTTTCTTTCTATTTTTCTTTGTTCATCATTTTTAGTAAGATCAATGCAAGTAAACATTCTATTAAGATCTTTTTCCTCCCCTAGCTCATGCTCCCTAAACATACAACAAAAACCAAAGAAATCCCCTTCTGCCATGTAAGTTGAGAACCAACGGGATAATTCTAAGTGGGAGACATTAGGATTTTCAAATGTTCCATAAGCAGTGGTGTAAATCTTTTCTGCGGGACGACGTGACATACCTTTCATCATCTCTATATCCCAACGGAGTAGAATGCTTTCTCCCAAGGGCATATCTTTATACATCTGCTTGAGAACCTTCTCTTGGTCTTCTATCTGCTTACTCTCTACCACCTGATCTTTTTCAGTTAAAACTTTACCTAGAATTTTTATTTTAGCTACCTCTTCTTCTACCTCTGAGACCAACAAAGAATATTGTTTGCTTTTAGAAGGTTTCATTAGCTTTCTAGAGGCCTCGTAAATGTTAGCAATATTCTCAACAGATCGTTTGAGTAAAACTTGTAGTTCTTGCGGTTCTTTGCGATCGTACGTCTCTCTAGATCGCTTATCTTGCAAGCTGTACTGGCCATGATCGAGCAATCCCAATATAGATGTCTGATGAGGAGGTGAACTAGTGCTAGCTAGGTGAGAAACCGCAAGAGTGTTAGCTATAGCATGGCCAGAAGGTGAAGTACCAGCTTTATGCTTGGTTGGTCTACCATCTTTGAAAAGCTTTTCTTGGATAAAAACAATAATTCTTTCGAGGATCGCTGCCAAAGCGCCTGCAAACGGAATACTTTCTATACAGGCAATTAAACGATGGCCTAAGCAATGCTTAGCTTTGGCATAGTTAGAGAGCTGCCAATGCCGACTAGCGTAAGGAGCTCCTGATAAGCCTGTAATTAAAGATAATCCTATATCTTGATAAGATAAATCATATTTTCTCGGATGATTGGTCAAATGATAAGGCATACCTAAACCCTGGTGAATTTTTATAGGGAAAGCAACTTCTTATTAACAACACAAATTAGTATAAAGCTAATAAATTATATTAATCTTCTTCCCTCAAATTTAAAATAGAAAACACTCTGTTTATTATCAAACTATCATTCTGCTCGTTTCTCATCTAGTAATTAAACACCTGCATTTTATATAAAAATGCAGGCAGGAAACGAGTATGTACGATTAATAGCTCTTTGCTAATTCGATTTTCCTTGAGTTGCTAATGGATCCATGGCTGAGCTTGCAGCCTCTTGGTC
Source organism: Neochlamydia sp. EPS4 (assembly GCF_000813665.1). Lineage (NCBI taxonomy): Bacteria > Pseudomonadati > Chlamydiota > Chlamydiia > Parachlamydiales > Parachlamydiaceae > Neochlamydia > Neochlamydia sp. EPS4. The sequence goes on from NZ_JSDQ01000095.1 coordinate 1,547, forward strand.
TTCTACCCGTTTATGGAAAAGCAAAATTCTGTCGCCCGAATAAGCACCTTCATATTCATAGCCTTCAGCTAGCATTTGTTCCGAAGTTAAAATTTGAAAGGAATCCACATTCCATACTTCCATCATTGCCGGCAAATCTTGTGCAAGCTTTGCTAGTACCTTTTGCTGCTTGATCTGATAATTGCTTACGGGTTTGGTAGGAAGGCTTATAAATCCAGCTACACTTGCTTTTGGAGAGGGAAATCTTAATGCCTGAGTCTCTTTTTTTTCTTCAGCTTCGCCAGAGGATTGATCTTTAAATAAAAGAGTTCGACCGATAGAAAAAAGTGAAGATTGAGTATTTCCCCAAAAGGAGGGCTTGCCATTATAAAGCTTTCTTTCTATTTTTCTTTGTCCTTCCTTCTTATCCAAGCCAATGCAAGTAAACATCCTATTATAATCTTTTCCTTCTGCTAAATCATGCAACCTATACATGCAGCTGAAGCATTCGTAGTTTCCATCATATATGTAAGATGAAAACCAACGTGATAATTCTAAATGGGAGGCATTAGGATTTTCAAATGTTCCACAAGAAGTAGTGTAAATCTTTTCTGCGGGACGACGTGACATACCTTTCATCATCTCTATATCCCATCGAAGTAGAACGCTTTCTCCCAAAGGCATATCTTTATACATCTGCTTAAAAATCTTCTCTTGGTCTTCTATCTGCTTACTCTCTACCACCTGATCTTTTTCAGTTAACACTTTACCTAAAATTTTTATCTTAGCTACTTCTTCTTCTACCTCTGAGACTAATAGAGAATATTGTTTGCTTTTAGAAGGTTTCATTAGCTTTCTAGAAGCCTCATAAGTGCTAGCAATATTTTCGACAGATTGTTTGAGTAAAACCTGTAGTTCTTGCGGTTCCTTGCTATTGTATATCTCTCTAGTTTGCTTGTCTTGCAAGCTGTACTGGCCATTATCGAGTAATCCCAATATAGATATCTCCTGTGGAGGGGAATTAATGGCAGTTAGGTGAGAAACCGGAAGAGTGTTAGCTAAGGTAGGGTAAGAAGGTGAAGTAACAGCCTTATGCCTAGCTAGCGTACCATCTTTTAAAAGCTTTTCTTGGATAAAAACAATAATTCTTTCGAGGATAGCTGCCAAAGCACCTGCAATAGGAATACTTTCTATACAGGCAATCAAACGATGGCCTAAGCAATGCTTAGCTTTAGCATGATTAGAGAGCTGCCAATGCCGGCTAGCGTAAGGAGTTCCTGATAAGCCTGTAATTAAAGATAACCCTATATCTTGGTAAGATAAACTATATTTTCTAGGATGATCGGTTAAATGATAAGACATACCTAAACCCTGGTGAATTTTTAAGAGGAAAGCGACCACTTATTAACAATACAAATTAGTATAAAGCCAAAAAAATTATATTAATCTTGTTTTGCTTAAAGGTAATTTAAAAAGCACTTTATCAACTACCAATCTATCATTTCGCTTACTTCTTATATACTAATTAACAACCTGCATTTTATATAAAAATGCAGGGATGAAATAAGAAGATATCATTAATCTATGTCTTCTACTCTTTGTTAATCAGATTTGTCTTGAGATGGCAAAGGATCGATGGCTGCCATCCCAGCCTCTTGGTTTTCTACCCGTTTATGGAAAAGTAAAATTCTGTCGCCCGAATAAGCACCTTCATATTCATAGCCTTCAGCTAGCATTTGCTCGGAAGTTAAAATTTGAAAGGAGTCCACATTCCATACTTCCATCATCGCCGGCAACTCCTGTGTAAGCTTTGCTAATACCTTTTGCTGCTTGATCTGATAATTGCTTATGGGCTTGGTAGGAAAGCTTATAAATCCCGCTACACTTGCTTCTGAGGAGGATAGGCTTAATGCTTGAGTCTCTTTTTTTTCTTCAACTTCGCTAGAGGATTGATCTTTAGATAAAAGACTTCGACCGATAGAAAAAAGTGAAGACTGAATATTTCCCCAAAAGGAAGGAGTGCCATTATAAAGCTTTCTTTCTATTTTTCTTTGTTCTTCCTTCTTATCCAAGCCAATGCAAGTAAACATTCTATTAAAGTTTTTCTCCTTTACTATATCATGCTCTCTATACATACAGCTAAAGCATTCGTAGTTCCCCTCATATATGTAGGGTGAAAACCAACGCGATAATTCCAAAGAAGAAACATTAGGATTTTCAAATGTTCCGCAAGAAGTAGTGTAAGTCTTTTCTACGGGACGACGTGACAAACTTTTCATTCTTTCTATATCCGAGCGGAGTAGAATGCTTTCTCCCAAGGGCATATCTTTATACATCTGCTTGAGTACCTTCTCTTGGTCTTCTATCTGCTTACTCTCTACCACCTGATCTTTATCGGTTAAAACTTTACCTAAAATCTTTATTTTAGCTACTTCTTCTTCTACCTCTGAGACTAATAGAGAATATTGTTTGCTTCTAGAAGGTTTCATTAGCTTCCTGGAAGCCTCGTGAATTTTAGCAATATTCTCGACAGATTGTTTGAGTAAAACCCGTAGTTCTTTTGGTTCCTTGCTATTGTATATCTCTCTAGATTGGCTATCTTGCAAGCTGTACTGGCCATTATCGAGTAATCTCAATAGAGATATCTCCTGTGGAGGGGAATTAATGGCAGTTAGGTGAGAAACCGGAAGAGTGTTAGCTGAGGTAGGGTAAGAAGGTGAAGTAACAGCCTTATGCTTGGTTAGCGCGCCATTTTTTAAAAGCTTTTCTTGGATAAAAACAATAATTCTTTCGAGGATAGCTGCCAAAGCACCTGCAATAGGAATACTTTCTATACAGGCAATCAAACGATGCCCTAAGCAATGCTTAGCTTTAGCATGATTAGAGAGCTGCCAATGCCGGCTAGCGTAAGGAATTCCTGATAAGCCTGTGATTAAAGATAGTCCTATATCTTGGTAAGATAAACTATATTTTCTAGGATGATCGGTTAAATGATAAGACATACCTAAACCCTGGTGAATTTTTAAGAGGAAAGCAATCATTTATTAACAATACAAATTAGTATAAAGCCAAGAAAATTATATTAATCTTGTTTTGCTTAAAGTTAAATTAAAAAGCACTTCATCAACTAACAATCTATCATTTCGCTTACTTCTTATATACTAATTAACAACCTGCATTTTATATAAAAATGCAGGTGTAAAATAAGGAGATATTATTAACTTATGTTTTCTACTTTTTGCTAATTGGATTTTTCTTGAGGTGGCAAAGGATCGATGGCTGCCATCCCAGCCTCTTGGTTTTCTATCTGTTTATGGAAAAGCAAAATTCTGTCTCCCGAATAAGCAACTTCATATTCATAACCTTCAGCTAACATCTGTTCGGAAGTTAAAATTTGAAAGGAATCCACATTCCATACTTCCATCGTCGCCGGCAAATCTTGCGCGAGCTTTGCTAGCACCTTTTGTTGCTTGATCTGATAATTGCTTACGGGTTTGGTAGGAAGGTTTATAAATCCAGCTACACTTGCTTCTGTGGAGGGCAAACTTAATGCTTGAGTCTCTTTGTGAGCTTAGGCTGAGATCAAAGCCCGATCAGCCGATTTCTTGTAGAAATTAAGCCAAAAAATGGGCAGAACTTATTGACAGGAAAAGAGACAGAAAGTGAAGGTTACTATAATTATGATCATCTAAAAATCATTTTAGATAGCCATAAAGATAAGAATGCACTGGCTTTTATTAAGGCATAACCTAAAAGACACTCACAAGGCAACTTATTATATATCTTTTTAATCCCATAATGTTGCTTTGCAAGACCTAATTAAAGCTGCAGGTAATCGGTTAGACAACTAAGGAAGGCTTTAAAGCTTATAAAGGAAAAATTAGGTTGGACCCTTATAAGGTAATTTAGCTTATAGGCTAGTACCACAAACGCCTCTTTAGGATAAAAGCAGCTTTTTAAAGATTTGTTACATTCTAAAAAAATAAAGCATGTGAGCCTTCATAGGAGCCTTAAGTCTATGCTTATCGATACTTAATAAAAAAATTGCCCGCCAGCAACAGGCATTTTTTTAAGAACTATGAAAACTTTTACCAATGAAAAAAGCCGCCAAAAATACGACTTAGATCATTAATGGTCAAATATAGAAACATGCCGATTAGGAGTATAGCAAAAGGTAAAACTAATTTTTCTAACATCTTAGAACTAATTTTTCTCCCTGTAAGCATTTCCATAAAGGACATTACGATTGTTCCTCCGTCTAAGACAGGAACGGGCAAGAGATTTAAGATCCCTAGATTAAGACTAATGGCTCCTATCCAAAATAAAGCGTCTTGCATGCTAATCATCCAGCTATCATGCACCACTTGCACGATACCAATCGGGCCACTCATCCACTTAGGATTAAGCGCTCCGGTAAATAAAGCTTTTAGAGTACGCCAAATTTCATCGAAAACGCTCATAAACATTTGAGTGGGGGCAGGATTATAATTAACTTTGGCATCTTGAGCGGCAGGAAGCCCAAGCATCAATTCTTTTTCTTTAACGGTAAAATGTTGCATAGCACGTGCCCTTAGCTCAGGATCTTCCACAGCTTCTATTTGCTTTTTTTCCTGAAGGGTTTCTGCTGCTAGCCATGCCTGTTTTTCGGGTGATAAGAAAATTTGACTACGAGTTTTAGGTTCGAGAGGATTTAAAAGAACAAATTCACCGGCTTGTTGCAAGGGATTTAAAGCAGCTATCCCATCAATAATCTTTTGTAAATCCTGCCAATGCAGCTTTTGATCAAAAGCCTTATCGGCCTCTTGCCAAGAAAGAGGAGTAGGAGCTTTAAGCTCTCTTTGCACGATAAGTGTTACTCTTTTTGATTGCAATTGTTTCAATAATTCAGCAGAACTCTTAATAGGAGTATTATGAATAGCAAGAATTTTATCGCCAGGCTGTAAAGCGGCTTCAAGGGATGAAAAAGGCACGGGAGGGAATGCTTCCTCTTCTTTTTCCTTATCAATAAATTTAAGAGAATTTTCTACTACAGCTTGATTAGTTAAATTGTAAGGCAGGACGTAAAGATCTTGTAATTTTAGGTGGTTTAAATCCACCGCGTACTGCCAATCAGTTAACTCATCCTTTATATGGGTATCAAACCGCAACTCTTGCATGGGAACGCGGGGCGCTCTAGCTAATAAGCGCTTATCCCCTCTTTGCACAACTAGTAAGACCCGATCATCATTCAGCATGCTACTAAGTTGCATGGAGGAAAAGATCAATTCTCCATCTGCCCACACAATACGATCGCCATATTGAATTCCGCTTCCTTGTAAAGGCGAACCATCAGGTAAAGGATTTTCAGCTCCATTAGGCAGCCTATCGTAAAGGATATAATTGGCTGGTTGTAGAATGCCAGTAGTCAAAATTCCTTTTTCCATTGCCGCAGGATGAGGATAAGTCTTTACAGTAAACTTAAAAGGAGTTTTCACACCTGCGTCGTATGCCACCTTTTTTCCTTGTACCTGGATGGTATGAGCACCCATCATAGCCGCATACAAATGATCTTTAGAGCTTTGAAATTGCTTATTATCGTAAGAACTAAGCTCATCGCCAGGACGCACATTGTGTTTATAAAGTTCAGATTTAGGATCTATCCAGCCAATTTTAGAAGTGTACTCGCTAAAGTTTTTGTACCTTCCTCCACTCACCCAAAGTAGGCAAAAAACCAAAAATGCGAATAAAAGATTAACAAAAGGTCCCATAAAAGCTACTTTAATTCGCTCTATAGGACGTTTGCTAAAAAAGCTGTCAGGCGCCTCGTAAGAAGATTGATCTTTACCAAGATCTTGGCCTGCAATCTTGACATAACCTCCAAAAAGGATCCAGCCAATCTGCCATTTAACTCCGTCGCGTATCCAAGAGAATATAGGCTTACCAAATCCGATAGCAAATGTTTCTACCCGCATGCCTACTCTGCGGGCCATATAATAATGACCTAGCTCGTGAATAAAAATCAAAAAACTCAGTGCAAGAACAGCAAGTATAATGTACAAAAAGCTAAAGATCATGAGCAATATAACCCTTTAATTTAACAAAAATGAATGATTAAGAAGACAAGAGTATGCCATAAAACAAAAGCTTTAGCAACACTAAAACTGCACGGCCAGCACGGTCAGATCAGATGAATTAAAAGCTGATTTCTTTATAAAGCAGTCTCTTTTAAATTTTTAGGTTTTTATCGTTACTTAAGCTAGCTCTAATTAGAAATTAAGCACAAAGTAATTTACCATAAAAACGGATAAGTGAAGAATTTAACGTTAGGCTTTTCGTAAAGCCAAAAGGATCTAAGGCGCATGATAGAATTTATTTCATCTTTTCTTTTCCTTAAGATAGCGTCGCAATCCTAGATGGCATCCTTCCATATAAAAAACCTATAAGCTTTGTTTTTAAGCCTTTTTAGCTTCTTCTCGCGCTATCTCATCGATAGTAAGCACATCTTCTAAAGTATCTACCTTGGATAAGGGATGAGCGTTCATCAATTTTTCTAATTTATTACTAATATCTTGCCAGCCAATTTCCTTGTTTAGAAAGCGGTTAACTAAAACCTCATTAGCAGCATTCATATAACAAGGCAAGCTACCTCCCTGACGTATGGCCTCAAATGCAAGGCCCAAACAAGGAAATTTTTTGAAATCAGGAGGATAGAATTGAAATTCGTGAATTCTTGTAAAATCAAATCTAGGCAACATTCCTTGATCGCGTTCTGGATAAGTCATGGCATATTGAATGGGAACAACCATGCTAGGCTCTCCCATTTGTGCCATTATTGATCCATCTGTAAATTCGATCATGCTATGTATCAAACTTTGAGGGTGAATGACAACCTCAATTTGCTCCATAGGTACGCTAAACAACCAATGCGCTTCTATCGCTTCTAATCCCTTATTCATCAATGTCGAACAATCAATCGTCACTTTAGGGCCCATATTCCAGGTAGGATGAGCCAATGCTTGCTCAACACTTATTTGAGCTAGCTGCTCGCTAGACCAAGTACGAAAAGGACCTCCTGAAGCGGTTAAAATCATGCGATCAATTTTTTTAGGATCTTCTCCATTCAAGCATTGGAAAAGAGCACTATGCTCACTATCAATAGGAAGTAGATGCACGCCATTCTTTTTAATTAATGACATGATAAGCTCTCCACCCGAAACTAAAGATTCTTTATTAGCTAATCCTACGTTTTTACCTGCTTGGATAGCAGCTACTGTAGGAGCTAATCCTTTCGTCCCCGTCATCGCAGAAATGACCATTTCCGCCTTTCCATGCGTAGCTACTGCTTGCAGACCTTCAAGACCTGCCACCACTTCTACCTCAGGAAGTTTCCTTTTTAGTTCCATCGCCATTTTTTCATCGTAGACACAGATTAACTCTGGATGAAACTCCCGAGCTTGCTGCTCTAGCAAATCAACATTAGATTTAGCGGCAAGAGCTACTATTCGAAATTTATCTTTCAAATGCCGGGCTACTTTCAATGTATTTATACCAATTGAGCCTGTACTGCCCAAAATTGAGAGATTCTTCATGCTATCCTTTGTATTTGAAAGAAAAAGTATAGCTGAAAAATGAATAAAGTCAATGGCAGGCAAGCAAGCCGTAGACACATATCTAGTAACCGAGTGAACAAAACTTCTTTTCATAAAAGTAATTTTTTCCTATACTACCCCCCATAGCTTCTCAAAATCTATCTCATGAGAAGGGGCACTTATCATTAATTAATAAGGAGAAAGGGAATCACATGCCCACAATTAACCAACTTGTACGGCAACCTCGTACACCTAAAAAAAGACGTAGCAAGTCTCCTGCTTTGCTAAAATGTCCACAAAGACGTGGCGTTTGCTTACAGGTAAAAACTAAAACACCTAAAAAGCCCAATTCAGCTCTTCGTAAAGTAGCATGGGTACGTTTATCAACCGGCCAAGAAGTAATCGCCTATATTGGTGGTGAAGGGCATAATCTGCAAGAACATAGCATTGTACTTGTCCGTGGTGGTCGTGTAAAAGATCTTCCCGGTGTACGTTATCATATCGTACGAGGAACATTAGACTGTGCAGCTGTACAGAATCGCAAAAAATCAAGATCGAAATATGGGGCAAAACGGCCCAAGTAACGCTAGAATATTCTCAATGGATATTTTGGCCCGTGGTTCGCGCTCTATAACTATTAAAAAGAACGCCAATCACGCGCAGGCTTATAGGATAATTTTCCTAAAATCCAGGTGAAGCATTCGATCTTCGATAAAGGCAGAAGCTTTAAAACTGCCAAGTATAAAAAAATACATCAACGAAGAGGAAAAAATGTCAAGAAGACGTAGAGCAGAAAAAAGACACATTGACCCTGAACCACTTTATGGCAGCACTTTGCTTGCTAAGTTTATCAATAGGGTGATGATCGGCGGAAACAAATCTGTAGCTCGCAGAATAGTATATAATGCTTTAGAAAAATTTGCCAAGCGCATCAAAGCAGAAAACCCTTTAGAAGCTTTTGAGCAAGCTTTAGAAAACGCTAAGCCCGCCTTAGAGGTTAAATCCCGCCGTATTGGTGGTGCTACCTATCAAGTACCTATTGAAATTCCTACTAACCGCCGTATCGCAATGGCAATGGGATGGATTATCAATCACTCTCGCGCTAAAACTGGGCGCTCCATGGAAGATGGTCTATCTACTGAGTTAGCTGATTGCTTCCATAATCAAGGTACCACCATTAAAAAGAAAGACGACACCCATAGAATGGCTGAAGCTAACAAAGCTTTTGCTCATTATAAATGGTAACGAAGGAAAGAATTAATTATGGCTAGACCTGAGAAAGAACACATTAAAAATGTACGTAATATTGGTATCATGGCTCACATTGATGCCGGTAAAACTACAACAACAGAAAGAATTCTGTATTATACCGGCCGTACACATCGCATGGGTGAAGTGCACGAAGGCGCGGCTACCATGGACTGGATGGAGCAAGAGCAAGAGCGTGGCATTACGATTACTTCCGCGGCGACCACGGTTTTCTGGAAAGAGTGCAAAATTAATATTATCGATACTCCTGGACACGTGGATTTCACCATTGAAGTTGAACGTTCCTTGCGAGTTTTAGATGGTTCAGTAGCTGTATTTTGCTCAGTTTCTGGAGTAGAACCTCAGTCTGAAACAGTATGGCGTCAAGCAGACAAATACGGTGTCCCACGCATTGCGTTTGTTAATAAGATGGACCGTATCGGCGCGGACTTTTTCGATGCGATTAAAACCATGCGTGAAAAGCTTCACGCTAATGCGATCCCCGTTCACTGCCCTATCGGCGCAGAGTCGGAATTCAAAGGTATGGTCGATCTAGTCTGCATGAGAGCCTTTTTCTTCCATGATGAAACTTTAGGGGCTGACTGGGAAGAGGCAGACATTCCTGCAGATCTTCTGGAAAAATGCCAGCAATTACGTTCAGAGTTATTGGATGAACTAGCCACTATAGATGAAAATAATGAAGAATTCATGACAAAAGTTTTGGAAAATCCCGACTCTTTAACAGTGGATGAAATCAACACAGTCATCCGTAAAGGTGTATGTACAAACAAGTTTACTCCGGTACTATGCGGATCAGCTTTCAAAAACAAAGGCGTGCAGCACCTGCTTGACGCGGTTGTTAACTGGATGCCATCTCCTCTTGATCGTGGTCAAATTAAAGCCCATGATCTTAAAACCAATGAAGATATCTTTTTGAAACCAGAAGATAATGCACCTTTTGCTGCCTTAGCTTTTAAGATCATGACAGACCCTTACGTGGGCCGTTTAACTTACATTCGTATTTATAGCGGTACCTTAATGAAAGGGATGAACTTAATTAACAGTACCAAAGATAGTAAAGAAAGAATCTCCCGTCTTTTAGAAATGCATGCTAACCAGCGTAAAGAGAAAGACGAATTTTATACAGGCGACATTGCAGCTTGTATTGGGTTAAAGAAAGCTAGCACAGGCGACACAATCTGTTCTCCTGAGCATCCTATCTTGCTCGAAAAAATGGAGTTTCCAGAATCTGTAATTTCTATGGCTATTGAGCCGAAATCTAAAGGAGACCGTGAAAAGCTAGCTCAGGCTCTTTCTTCCTTATCCGAAGAGGATCCTACTTTCCGAGTTTACACTAATGAAGAAACCGGTCAAACAATCATTGCAGGTATGGGCGAACTTCACCTTGAAATCTTGCACGATCGTATGAAGCGTGAATTCAACGTAGAAGCTAGCGTCGGTAAGCCGCAAGTTTCTTATAAGGAAACAATTACCTCAGCAGCTGCTAGCCAAACTAAATTTGTTAAACAATCCGGCGGTCGTGGTCAATATGCTCACGTCGAGCTAGAAATTGAACCAAACGAGAAAGGCAAGGGTAATGAAATTGTTAGCAAAATTGTAGGGGGATCGATTCCAAGAGAATATATACCTCCGACAATCAAAGGGATTGAAGAAGGCCTTGCTACGGGTGTGCTTGCTGGATACAATCTAGTAGATGTTAAAGTCTCTATTGTGTTTGGTTCCTACCATGATGTCGACTCTAACGAGATGGCCTTTAAAATTTGTGGTTCTATGGCTATTAAGGACGCTGCTAAAAAGGGTAAGCCGATTTTATTAGAGCCTATCATGAAAGTGGATGTGACTACCCCTGAACAATATATGGGCGATGTAATTGGCGATCTTAACCGTCGCCGTGGGCAGATTTTAGGCCAAGAAAACCATAAAGGTGCGGTCCTCATCCATGCTGAGGTTCCTCTTAGCGAAATGTTTGGTTACTCCACCTTGTTGCGCTCGCTATCCTCAGGACGTGCAACCTATGTGATGGAACCTAGCCACTTTGAAAAAGTGCCGGCAAAAATACAAGAAGAAATTATCAAGAAATAAGGTTTATCATCCTATGGCAAAACAACAAGAGAAACAAATAAAGCAAGAAAAGGTGCACAAGCCGGCGCGTCAAAAGATTCGCATTAGGCTTAAAGGATACGACCAACGTATCCTCGACCGTTCTACTGAAGATATTGTAGAAACAGCAAAGCGTACAGGTGCAGCAATAGCTGGTCCTATTCCTCTACCCACACGTATTGTAAAATTTACTGTTTTGCGCTCACCTAACATTGACCGCAAATCGCGTGAGCAATTTGAGATGCGCACGCACAAACGTCTTATTGACATCCTTAACCCCACCGGTAAAACTATCGACGCTCTTAAAACGTTGACCTTGCCAGCGGGCGTGGACATCAAAATTAAAGCGTAATTGTTTTTATGCTGTAGAGCTTAGCTTGGCTTAAGTTCTACAGCTTTTTCTCTCTTTCATAGTCTTTTGCTGACTTAAACAAAAAAGCTCCCTAGACAGTCCCCATTCTCTAAACTCATAAGCTTAGATTATTCAAGCAGTATAAACACTCCTCCCTTCTCTACATTCTTTGCCCAATGAATGAAGTTCTTAGCTTAATTTATTTTAATCTTAGATAGAGGATTATACTTAAGGAAGCTGCTTAAAAGCGTATAGAGCCTATGAAGAATATCATTTTTTATTTTTAGTAAAAATCTTACTAGCTTTTCTTTCGGCTGCTAGAGCCTAGCAAGACTTTAACTAGTAATAATTAATAAATAAAGCTGGAGAATCACTCTTTAAGCACTTAGAAATAACTTTTCCCTGAGAGACATATAGGATATAAGATAGCTGATCTACGGCGGAAGAAGAAAGAGAAGTGCGCTGGATATAAATATACTCTTGAAGACCATTAGATAGAGTATTTACCGCATAGGGAGAGCCAAATTGAGCCTCAATAGTTGTTATAGAGGTGCCTGGTACTATTCCCTCAAAACCTGAAGTAGTCATTATAGGGGCCATGCATCCAGTTAAAAAAAGCAACAACAAATTTAGATAAATTTTTTCCATAATTTCCCCTCTATAATTGTTCGATATTGATCGGAAGAATTATATTCGGCACGCAGCAAATAATCCCCATTTTCCTGCAGCTCATAGACTTCAAAGCCTTCAAAGTCATTGCTTAGAGGGTATTCCCAGGCTATAATTTTAGCATCGATTACCCCTTTACCATTTACGCTTCCAATAAGCTCATTTTCCAATCTGACGCTAAAAGAAGCGGGAGCCATTTCAAAAAAGGTCAATTGATTAGACACCTGTTCATCTACCCCATGTATTTCTACAGACTGCTGACAGATGTAACCTATATTTTCCTTCTGCTTGTCTACTATCCATTTTGTATAAAAATGTAAGCTTTCGGGAGAAGTGCTAAAAGTTATTTTTCCCTCCCCTATCCAAACTCCTGGATGGAAAATAAAATGATGGGTTTGGTAATGAGTCATTAAAACATGAACCTCCGACTATAGATACTTTGTAAAATTCCTAGGGCCATCATAGTAGATAAAGTAGAAGATCCTCCATACGTAACCAGTACTAAAGGAACACCCGTAATGGGTAAAAAGCCACTCATCATACCAATGTTAACTAAAATGTGCATAGCCAGGTAAACTGTTATCCCTGCTGATAATAATCTACCAAAATGATCTTTAGCCACTACTGATACTTGAAAGCTAAAATAGATTAAAGCATAAAAAAGTACAAGCATAAGAAGCAAGCCTATAAAACCAAATTCTTCCCCAAAAGCAGGAAAAACTGAATCAGTATAAGCAGCAGGAAGCCAGCCACCGCTTGTATATTCGCTCTTCCTAAACCCTACTCCCGTTAGCCCTCCTATGCCGATAGCAATAGAAGCACTTTTTTGATGATGAGTATAAGGATTCAGCCGATCAAACTGATAGTCTTTTAAAATAAGGCTTGCATAGGGCCTTAATTTTTCATGAGGAAGCACGCCCAAAAAAATTAGAGCGACCATAATTAAAACGATAGAAGCCACAAAGGTCATAGCTTTAATTATCTTGGGATGGATATCTCCGAAATAAAACATGACAAGAGTGATAGGAAAAAGAACTAGAGCCGTCCCTAAATCAGGTTGCTTAAGGATTAGAATAAAAGGAATGCCTACGATAATCATGCTAAAGAAAGCTGTGCGAAAAGAATGGGAATCTGCTTTGGTTCTTTCTAAAAACCAGCTTAAAGTGATGACTACGATCAGCTTAGCATATTCCGACGGTTGAAAGCTAATATTAATAAATGGAAGGCGATACCAGCGATTGACACGCGCAATTGAATCTGTAAAAAATAAGCCCACTAAAGATAAGATCACTAGGGCATATAAAATCCATGCCAGCTCGCGCAATTTGTTGTAATCAAAACCCGCAAAAAAAATAAAAACAAACCCTCCTATCATAAACCATTGAATTTGCTGTCTAACCATAGGTGTAATAAGCCTTTCCTCTGTGATCTCTGCAGATCCTTCAAGGGAGTAAGCCGAGATGACAAGAAGGCTCATTACCATTAATCCTAATATTACAGGAATAATGCGAAAATCTATACGAGAAAGGTATTGGTAGTTCCACATAAATTTTATCTTAAGATAGGATATCAGCTATTCTATACGAGTGAGTCCTTTATATGAAAATCAATTGTCTTTATTTTAATACTTTAGATTCTACAAACAGTTGGTCTAAAAAGAATTACAAAAATTTTGATCCTACCTGCCTAACACTTGTTTTTGCTGATCACCAAACGATGGGTCGAGGACAATACCAGCGTCGCTGGCTCTCTCCTGCGGGTCAAAATATTTATGCTACCTTCACATTTTTCGTAGATAACAGACAAACGTTTGTAGCTAATATTCCACAAGTTTTAGCTTTAGCTGCCCTGAAAACATTAAAAGAGTTGCGCCTTCAGCCCTGTCTGAAGTGGCCTAACGATATTTTAATAAACAAGAAAAAAATCGCTGGAATACTTTGCGAAACTATTACAGATAACTACCAGAGTGTTATCGTAACAGGAATTGGCATGAATGTTAATATGCCTTTAGGAATCACTAGCCAAATTGATCAGCCAGCCACTTCGTTATTCATAGAAACAGAGCAGACTTTTAAAACCTCTCACATCCTAGACCTACTAAAAAATAATTTTATGCCATTGCTCCATCTTTTTCTTGAAAAAGGATTTCAACCCTTGTTAGAAGATTTTAAACAAGGCATCATCCATCAGCCAGGAGACATTATTCGTATCAACAAATACGAGGGCACATTTGAAGAGATTGATGAGCAGGGAGCTCTTGTGCTACGATTGCCAAACGGTCGCATCCATAAATTCTACGGCGGAGAACTTTTACTTCCTTAAAAGGTCTTTATTTGTGAAAACTTTAAAATCAATAAATGTTTAATCTTTTTAAATAAAGAAGCTGAGGGAATGATGAATTTAGATCAAGTCAGCCTTCATAAGATTTACCTATCCGGCTCTTTCATTTCCGGAATAACATTAATTTCGGGATGCACCTTAGCACGAATAATTTGTTGAATGTAAGATAAAGTCGTGCCTATAGAAGAGTAACACGAAGTACAGGAACCATGGTAAGCAATAATCAGCTCTTTATCTTCCAGCAAATTTAGAACACTGACTCCACCCGCATCTAAAGCAATATAAGGACGGATATCTTGATCTAGCACTTCTTCAATAACCGCTAACTTTTTCTTTAAAGATAATTCTTTCCAACCAGGATAACCTCCTGGAATTACATTATCCATACCTATAGGCACAGGTGTAGTCAAATAAGAATCGGCAAGGGGTATATCTATGCATTGCTCGGCACACTTTTCAATGGCTTCCAGCACTAGATTTAAGTGAGAATAAGTTTCAGGAGGAAAAGCAGCCTCATCGGCACGATCGCGCACTTGCCTATCAATAAGATCTGCATTCATGCGCTGAGCTTGAAGATAATTTTTTCCTACTAGCAGCTCACAAGCTATTTCTGATGCGCCAATCAAGGCTGTATGGCCAAACACTTGAAATTTTGCATCTACAATCACTCCATCGTCTTTATCTACCAACCAAGAAAAAGAGATGATATTTCCCTCTTCTAAGCTACCGGCAGAGCCTTCTATAAAAAGCATTTCCCTTTCGGCAGCATCTTCCTTTAGGAAAATTCCTCCACAATAAGGGTGATCAATTTTATTGATTAATTTTTTGCTATAACGTGTCCAAGTAAACGGATGGACAAATTGCAAAATTCCCATATTTATCTCTTCAATGATTAAAGTAAAGGTGTGAAGAAAGTTTGCGCAGCTTCAATACACACTCTTTAATGATTTCAACTGCATGCATAACCTCATCTTCGGAATTATCTTTACAGAAACTAAAACTTAGTGTTGAAGAAGCTAATGTTTCGTCTATAGCAGAAGCCATAAGAATTAATTTTAGTTGCTGGAAATTTCCTCCCCCCATGCTAGCATAAACGCCTTTTCTATTTAAGGCAAATAGAAGGGCTTCACTATTGATACCCGCAAAAGCAATTGCGCTAATATGAGGAAGCCTGTTTTGATCTTGAAAAAATACCTGGGTATGAGGAAGGGAGGAAGTAATCTGCGTTTCAAAAAGATCTCTCAATCTGGCTATCTCCGTACACATCAAATCTTGGGCTTCTAAAACTTCACAAGAAGCTTCACCTAGCCCTACTAAAGCCGGTACATTTAAAGTTCCCGCTCGCTTCCCGCCTTGATCCATTCCCCCTACAATAAAGCTGCTACACTTGATTCCCTCTTTAATGTACAATCCGCCTGTGCCTTTAGGAGCATGCAAATGATCTCCATTAAAAGTCAAAAAAGCTGGGTTAATATCCTCCAATTGAAAAAAAAGCTTACCCAAGACATGAGTAGCGTCGATATGTAATAAGACACCTTTTTCTTGGCATACTGCAGCGATTTCTGCTACCGGATTAATCACACCGGTAAGCCCATTAGCCCATGCAAGAGAAACAAGAGCCGTACGAGGTGTAATGGCGTCAGCCACTGCAGCCGGGGAAATGTAGCCCGAGAGATTTGCTTTCAATATTTTCCCTACGCAGGTCCAATCTTCTAAGCGATTGATCAGCATGGTAGCAGGAGCCTCTTCAATATTTGAAGTGATAAATTGATTTTTCCCTGTTAGACGGGTAACATCATGATAAACGGAGTAAAAGACATGGTTTACTGCTTCAGCGCCGGATGAAGTGAATACAAAAGCGTCTGTTTTTTTTATATTTAGCAGCTTATAAATATAGTTAAGGCTTTCTTCGATTGCTGGAAGAAGTTCTTGTCCCAGATGATGAGGAGCTAGTGGAGCTCCCCACTGTCTGTAAAAGAAAGGAAGCATTTTACTAACCGTTTTTTCTGAAGGACGGGTAGTCGTGCTATTATCAAAGTAGATGGAAAGCATATTATTGTTGAATAAAGTGGGGGTCTTGATAATCGTAAATGATAGGTGTGCCAGTAGTTAATTCAAGCTGTACAACTTCTTCTTTGGATAAATGGCTTAGGAACATAATGATCGCTCTAAGGGAGTTGCCATGGGCAGCGATAAAAATATTCATTCCATTTTTCAAGGCAGGTAATATGTAATTTTTGAAATAGGGAACAGCACGAGCACTTGTCATTTCCAAACTCTCTCCTCCGGGTGGGGCCACCTCAAAACTGCGACGCCAAATTTGAACTTGCTCTTTTCCATATTTTTTTACGGTCTCTGTTTTATTTAGGCCTTGCAACTCTCCATACATTCTTTCATTAAGTTGCCATGCACAATAGACAGGCACTATTTCTTTCCTCGTTTCCTCACTATGAATTTGAAACCATTCCTCTAAATGCTCCTGAGAGCTAGGCTGGATGGCAGGCACCCTGCCGGAGGAGTGTTGGAGCATGGCAAGCATCGCGGTTTGCTGGGCTCGCATCAAGGAAGAGACAAAAATAGCGTCGATAGGCAGCTGGCTAATGAGCTTTCCACCTTCTACTGCTTCTTGCATTCCTCTTGAAGATAAAGGAACATTTACCCACCCTGTAAATAAATTCAGTTCATTCCAACATGATTGCCCATGGCGCATTAAAATTAGCTTACTCACTTTTAAGTAACCTACATTCATTATATTTTTCATCATAGCTACTCATCAAGCAAGTATCAAGGAAATTATAACTCCTTAAAAGGCTAGCCATGATCGATCGTTTGAACTTGCAAACTAAGCTACCGTGGGTGAGCTTTTCTACCGAGATATAAGGGTTGTAATTTTAATAAAAATTGTTTAAAGTTATCACTTAAAACCAATTAATTAGGCTTTTTAATGGAAAAAATAAAAAACAGACTGAGCAAATTCTTAGCTGCTGCTGGAGTAGCTTCCCGTAGAGGCTGCGAAGAAATTATTTTTGCTGGTCGGGTAAAAGTGAATGGTGATATCTGCATCATCCCGCAAACCATGGTGGGCGCTAAAGATAGCATTACCGTAGATGATGAAAAAATAAAGCAAGCGGAAGCAAAAGTTTACTATCTTTTAAATAAGCCCACGGGATACGAATGCACAAATGCTAGGCATCGTGATACCAAAATTGTTATAGATCTCTTTGAAAATATAGAGCAAAGGTTATTTACGGTCGGTCGTTTAGATAAAGAAACAGCAGGGCTGCTTTTAGTGACCAATGATGGGCATTTTGCTAATCAAGTCATTCATCCCTCCCAGAATATTCAAAAAGAATATTTAGTAAAAACTGACCAAGACATTACCGATGAGCATCTAAAAGCTATTGCCAGCGGCACCCTTATTGAAGGTTCTTTTGTCAAGCCTGTCCGTGTTATAAAAGTTCGTAAAGGGACTTTAAAGGTAATCATTATGGAAGGTAAAAAACGCGAAGTGCGTCATTTGTTAGAAGCAGTGGGTTTAAAAGTTTACTCCTTAACGCGCATTCGCCTGGGTGGTTTGATCTTAGGACAATTGCCTGTAGGCAGCTGGCGCCCTTTAACCGATCGAGAAAAAAAATTAATATTTGAGACTCATTAATGAAAGCAAATAGGATACCTGCTCATCAGCTAGAAGAAATTATGCCTATCCTTTTAGGCGCCTGGCGGCGCATGCATAAGGAAGCTGGCCCTGCTGATAAATTGCAAACACGTGAATTTCGTCGCGTGGTGGAAGGGGTAAAGAATTTACAAGTAGGCCTTGAAACAGGTAATCAGCTTATAGGTAGAGATTATTTTATAGATAAAGATTTATTGGGCTCCTATCTGCTTTATCATTGGGTAGTTAATTATCAACAAGGATTATCTATTCTAGCCGAGATTCCTTTTAAACCTAAACGTGTGTTAGACATATGCAGTGGGCCAGGAGCTTTTTCTCTAGCAGCCATTAAGCATGGGGCCTCAGAAGTGACGGCTTTGGACTATAATCAAGCTGCTCTACAACTGGGCGCTGAAGTATGTGGAAGATCAGGCTATGCTTTAAGCATTCGCTCCTGGAATTGCCTTACGACACCCCTTCCTTTGGAAGGAAAATTTGATTTAATCATTGTGGCTCATTGTTTAAAAGAACTTTTTCCTATCAATAGTGTTCACTGGCAGACTAAGCAAAATGAATTTTTGTCCATGCTACTTAATCGACTCACCCCTGCAGGCTATTTAGTAGTTGTCGATTCTTCTCATCCCGAAGCTAACCAGAGGATTTTGCAGATACGCGATTGCATGGTAAGAAAAAAGGTACCTATACAAGCCCCTTGTGTGTGGAAAGGAGAATGTCCAGCCCTCCAAACTAAAAACAATCCCTGCTATGCCCAGCGAGAATTTTATAAGCCTTATATTATCAAAGAAATCCAACGTGCTGCCCAAATCAATCTGGGCTCTTTAAAAATGTCTTATATAATTTTTCGCAGCCCTCAAGCGGAATGGCCTGTTTTAGAGGAGAAAAAATATTACCGCGTTATTAGCCCCCCGGTTGAATCTTTTCATGGTACACGTTTTTATTTGTGTGGGGTAGATGGCAAAAAACATTTGGGTTCCCGCTTGCAGGTGCTTCCTTCGGAATCTAAAGCATTTGAATATTTAAGGCGTGGTGAGCTAATTTCTATTGAAAAGGCTCATGAAAATCAAAATGCTATGGATATTATTGAAAATACACACGTAAAAGTGGCAGCGGCATGCGGCAAGCCTATCCCTGAAATTATTAATGAATAGGCAATCATTTGAATGGATAAAGAAAAAAACGTTTCTACTAGAGAGCTACAAGCCGCTATAAAAATTTTAGAAAGCTTTTCTTATCGTAAAGAAACATCTTCTTCTGTCTCTATCCTAAAAAAAACTATGACATTTGCTAAGCAGCTTTTTTCTATTCGTTCCGTGAAGGTAGAAGAGAAAAAAAATCTTCAACAAGCTCTGGCACTAATTAAAAATAGCTTTTCTTTAATTCAATCTTTAGCCCAGGGCACTTTTCGGCAAAAACAAATAGCATCTTCTGCTTACACAGCTATCGACCGTTTTAATGCATTAGGTAACCCTCTAAAAAGACGTCCCCTCCCCTGGCGTCGATGGATGGACACACTTCTAATCAAAATTCCTAAAAGAGAAAAAAGAAAAGAAAAAACAAGCCTAGGCAAAGAAGTTTCCTGCAAGTTTTATAGCCAAGAAGATGAAAAGATTAAACTACCCCTCCCACCATTTTCTCAAGGCGAGCTTTTGCCTACTACCCAAGAAATCGACGCTTTTCGTATGAAAGCTATTACTTTACTTAAGCATCATGAAGTGCGCTTTACCTCTTTAACTGAACAATTAAATATTATTCGTGAAATGCCGATTGTAATCAAGGAACAGACTCCTTTATCTAAAGCGATTGCTGAATCTGTGGTAGCCCTTGAGCAAACGATATCTTCCTTTCCTGGAGAAACTATTGAGCTTAAAGGTACTTTCAAACGTTCTTTAAAAAGCAAAGGTCCCAGCATTCCTATACCTGAAAGCTTTCATATTACCACTCAATCACAGCAAACAGGATACCCTCACCCTTCTCAGCACCATGGTTGGGTCTTATCCCCCTTCTTGTTACCCAAAGATCATGCTTTAAAAGACAAAATGCAAGAAATTGCTAACGAACTAAAACCAACGGGTCGTTTTAATCTGCAAGCCAAAGCTTTTCTAAAAGCTAAGCAAGAGTGCTTTAATCAACATGTAACTGAGTTTTTATCCCTTCACCTGCAGTTAAATGAATGCATGTTGAAAATCATAGGGATAAATGAAAAGACGATTTTAAATTCTTTTTATAAGCATCTTTTGCAACACAATAATCCTTATCATTACCTTAGCTACCTTCATCAAATCATTATCCATCAATACCTCGAAAAGAGAAAAGATTCTTTGAAAGCAGCCCTGTATACTCCGACAGAGTTAGAATACATCTATCAAATCGGCAATTTCTATGAAATTAGTGTGGAAAAACATCTAAACTTGCTAGAAGAACTTGCATTAAAGCAACTGCACGATTTCTTGATAGAGATAGAAAAGGAAAAAGTTTTGTCTCCTTCTGCTATGTATCACTGGCTCAAAGAAATGCTTTTAAATGATATTAATTTTTTCAGCAGTAACTGCTAGCGTTAAGGTGATTTTTTATCATACACTGGTAGAAAATGGCCTGGATACAAAGCTAATTCCACTGTAGTGTCATAAGGGGTACTTAAGGGATATTCTAATTCTGCTACCCAGAGCCCATCCACTCCATCTCCTCCATCACCTACTTCATAGACTTTTAAATTGACCTGGTAGAGATGACAAAGGATTACCCCCTCTATTTCCGACTTACCCCAGATAGGATATCCTCCATGCTTCTCTGCCTCACTGCTATTATACTTAACACCTTTTACATAACTTTCATAACTATCTATATTTCCATATTCTTCCTCTAAACTATTTTTTATCCAGTTATTCTGAGAGGGAAGAGTATTAACATATTCGCTTACTTTTCTTCGCAAATCCGTAAGGGTAAGGTTTCCATTTAATTTCTTATTGAGTGCTTGAGCAAAAGCATCAAAAAAACAATCACCATCATCTATGGCTGTTCCATATTCTTTATTTATGGCAGCTAAATCACCTTTCAAACGTTCAAGGCATCGGTCTTTTATACTTCTTTTCGGTTTTGAGGAGGGATCATTGCTTGATATAGGTAGTCTTTTTAAATCCCTATCTTCTTCTTTTTGGTCTAATTCATCGTAATCTATCTCGTCCTCATCACTTTCTAGGTCGATCTCGTAATAGATATCTTCATCGTCTGAATAATATAGATCTTCTTCTACTCTATCGCTAGCGGCAAGGGAAGCTTTATGCTGAGCTTTTGGCTCGTTCACTTTTTCTTTGGGATTTGTCTTGACCTCACTTGCAAGAGTTTCTCCCAAAGGATTAGCATCTGGCTTACCTATCTCTTTATCCAGGTTTGATTTTCCCTCTTGTGAAAACTTATAGAAAAGAGTATCCGCTTTCTCTGAAGTCATATGCGCCTGGCTCTGAGGTTGTAGGTCATCGCTTTTATAAACCGCTATCGACCGTTTACCGGTAAAGAATTCTTTCCATCCTTCCCTAATTTGACTATAAATCATCCCTAAGCCTAAAGAAAAAAAGGTCAATGCTAGGGATTTAAGACCTATCAAAATTCTATGGAAAGGGGTAAATTTTGTCTGCTCGCCAGACTCAAGGGAATATTTTTTGCCGTCAGGCCTTGTAACTGTATATTCCAAAGAGTCAAACGATTGATTATCATATTGGGTATAACTTTTTTCTTTATCTATATATTTTATTATCATTATGAAATCCCCATTTAATGATGTTTTTTTGCCTTCAAGCTATTTTCTTCCCTTTCAGTTAATTCAAGAGCTGCTTCTCTTTTTTCCTCATTGTCCGCTTTGAAGAAGGTAGCTGCAGGTATTGGATGATGCTCGAGTTCTGGCTCTTCTTCCTCTGCTTGCATGGAGGACTTAAAAGAAGAGGAAGTTTTAGGTGTGATTACGACACTTCCTGGAGTAATTGCTTGCTCTACAGGTACGGAAGAATTTTCTGCTACCTGAACGCCTGGATGGCTTTTCTTTTCGCCTATCATCCAGTTTCCTATTAATTCAAAAGTGGTAAAATACAAGCCTAAAAAAGCATCCGCTAGGCCTATGCTTCCCTGCTCAATTTCATAACCTGTAGATTTCTTAATGGCATTGTTTACCACATCTCCTGCAGGGGCCAAAGCAGCCGCTATAAAAAAGTGTAAGCCCATTGCCACAGGTACCAGGGGAATTAACGCTACAATCCCTATAGTGCCTGCCGTTACTCGACCAATAGTTGCAAGCGCATGCAAAGCTTTGCTCTCTTTCATTTGTTTAGCCGCAGTCGTTAGCTTAGGCAAACCTTTTCCTGGATTTTCTGTGCTTAGTTCTATAAAATCCTTTTTGACTCCTTGTGTTTTCTGCACAGAATCCATACCAGGTGTCGAAGAGAAATCTCTAGGAAGTATAGCACTCATATAACCCTCATGATGTTAAGCTTCTATTTCATTAGCCAGTTTCCTAACATGGCTTTCCCACTCTTCTTTTACTTCTGGTGAGGCCTGAATAAAGCTCCATAGCTTTTCTAGTGACTCCAAAGCCAAGCCTTGTTGATGCATAGATTGATAACAACGAGCTAAATAAAACTGTGTCTCTAAAAAGTTAGGATCTATTTCTTCAGCCATTAGATAATAATTAAGGGCTTTAGCGTACTCTCCCTCATTTTGATAGCAATATCCCATGGCATTCCAGTAGGAGGAAACTGTAGGAGAAAATGTTAATAAGAGTTGTAAGAGATTTTTAGCATCTTCGCATGCATGATTGTTAAAATTTTTGATGGCAAGCTCATAAATTAAGAGTAAAGTCTCACTTGAAAGGCCATATAGTGCTGTCCATAAAGGCTGATCAGCATCAATAGGACTATTTTGTGCCAGGGCCTCATTATCCTCTGAAGTTGAATAATTTTTTTGAATTTCTTGAATTTTTTTAAAAGCTTGTTCTACTTCGTTCAGAACTTTTAGCATTAAGTAGGTATCATTTTTTTCTAATAGCTCGATTTTGAGCAAATTAATTCCTTTCATATATTTTTGGAGCAGCGAAGTTAAATTTAGCTCTTTGGCTATTTGCTCTTTAAAAGCTAACCTATATTGATGCTCTGTTTTTAATGGGCTGGCTAACAAATAAAAATCTTGGTTATTCACATATTCTTCAATTACAGGCTTTATCTTGGCTTCAAAATCTTTTATTTTTTCCTGCTGCATAAAAGAATCCTTAGTAAATTATCCTCTTAAAATAAGTATACCTATATTTTTATAATTAATTCAATTAATTTCAAATAAAACTATATATTATTTATTAAGTTGTTTATTATATTAAAATTAACACATCATTTTATATCTCCTCTATTCAGGATGCTTTTTAAGAAAAAAAGAAGATAAGATAAAGAACTTATAGATAAATGTAAAATTTTTCTAAAAATTTAGACAATTGTAACTGGTAAGAGCTTGCCAATAACATTTAACCATGCCTGGCTTCAAGAAGGGGCTTTCTCTCCCCCTCCCCTTTTTTTCATGGCTAGCTTGATAACAATGAACCCTTAACCTTTTGTAATCTTTTTTAACCCCCTTATCTCTTTAGCTTTAATAGGCCACCTCTTTACTTAAAAAGAGGCCTTTAATGCTTAAGCTTTTCACTCAAAAAAACTTAATTCCAAGCAAAAATTAGAGGGAAAATGCTCAATAAAGCCACAAACCTTTAATGCTAGGAATGCTAGAGGATTAAGCAAGAAGGTTTGATAAAATAGGGCTACGAAGAAAAATAGATTTAAAAATGCGGCGGAGTAAGCGAAATTTATAAACTATTTAAAAGTTTGAAGAAGTTTCTTTTGCTGAAGGATGGGGATGTTTTCGTAAAGAAAAACATACCCGATAAAGTAATACTGCTTAAACTTATTAGGGGTATTAAAATCCCTTCAAGATAATAAAATTCATAAAGAGGCTCCCTAGGATTTTAGCATTTAAATCTTTCAGGAGTCGATAAAACCTTAAATATCTAGCTTGTAAAGCTAGGCTCTTCTGTAGGTGCTGCGCCAATAGAACAGCCAGCATGGTAAAAGACCTGGATAAAGGAAGCTTACCTTTGATTTTTTAAGCTTTTTAGTAATAGAGTCTCAAGTTTTTATCGAATTTTTTTATAAAATTAAAAGGAGGGAATAGCTGACCCGTTCCATTTTAAAGCCGTTAATGATTTATCAGCCAATCCCTCTTTTAACTATCTTCAAAACATGCCTTTAAAGTTAAGGCATAGGCGAACCAGCACCCATCCGCACTGCTTATTTACCCGGCTTATCGTCTTGCAAGGATGTTGCCAAGCTAACCTGCGATAAGGTAAGCCTCTTATTAAAATATTCCTTTCTTTATTCAAAATTCCCTTTTATTGTATCGTTTATCTAGATTCATTATTTTAGGTTAAAATTATGCTAAAAACAATTTTAGGCATTTTTGGTCGCTCTCCTTTTGCTCCTTTACAGTCTCATATGGAGATCGTCAATAGCTGCGTACAAATGCTACCCAGTTTATTCGAAGCCATGAAAAATAAAGATTACGCAGCCGTTGAAAAGATTGCCGAGAAAATTTCTGAGCAAGAGCATCATGCCGATCTAGCTAAAAATCATATTCGCAATCATTTACCTAAAAATATTTACCTACCTATTGAAAGACAGCATTTGCTGGATATCTTATCTTTACAAGATGATATTGCGGACAAAGCCCAAGACCTAGGGGTTCTTTCAAATTTGAAACCTTTAGAAATATTGCCCAGCTTCGAAAATGAATTTAATTTATTTCTTGTTAAGAATATGGAATCTTTTGAAGAAGCCAGGCGAATTATTAACGAACTACACGAACTCATCGAAACCTCCTTTGGTGGAGTGGAAGCGGAAAAAGTTCGAAGTATGGTAGAAAAGGTAGCTTTTAAAGAACACGAAGTAGATATTCTTCAACGTAAACTTTTGAAAAATTTGTATCAGTCTGAAAACGAAATGACGCATAGTACCTTTTATTTATGGCAAAAGATTTTTGGAACCACTGGCGCTCTTTCCGATATATCTGAGAAGCTGGCTAACCGCGTAAGACTCACCTTAGAACTGCAATAACGGAGATTGAATGATACCCGACATTCTATTGATACCTGAAAACATGCTTTTACTCATCTTTCTTTTGCTAGCAGGCTTTTATATGGCATGGAGCATTGGAGCTAATGATGTAGCAAATGCAATGGGAACCTCTGTAGGTTCTGGCGCACTTTCCTTAAAAACCGCTGTAGTTATCGCAGCTCTTCTAGAATTTTCAGGGGCTTTTTTCTTTGGGTCCCATGTATCTGATACTATTCAAACAGGCATTATTGACTCTGCTCTATTTGCTTATGAGCCACGCATCTTAGTTTATGGAATGCTAGCTTCCTTGCTAGCCGCAGGCATATGGTTACAAATTGCCTCCTATTTTGGATGGCCTGTTTCTACCACTCACTGCATTGTAGGAGCAATTGTAGGGTTTGGCATCGTTGTAGGAGGATTAGAAGCAATACAATGGGAAAATGTATTATTTATCATCACTAGCTGGGTGATTTCCCCTATTCTGGGTGGCATCATTTCATACTTTATTTTTAATATCCTAAGAAAGAAGATTTTCTATACCCCTAACCCTATCAGATCCGCCCAAAAGATTACTCCTATGATCGTTTTCTTAACAGTCACGGTGATGGGGCTCATCCTGGTTTTTAAAGGCTTGCAAAATTTAAACTTAGAATTTACCTTCTTAGAAGCTCTTATTTTCTCAGCTTTTCTAGGAACGATCGGCTCTTTCATAAGTTATCTACTGTTACGCAATATCTCCGCACCTACACGCTGTCAGCAGCCTGTGTGTAATGCTGAGACTACCCTGTCTTTAGATAAAGCTAGAAAACATTTACTAAGAGCCAGAGAAACCGTCTCAGGAAATGAAATGCATTACCACTTATCTATCCTGCTAAATGAAGTGGATAATGTATCGACCACAATCAAGAAATCCAGCGATGGGGAAGTACATAAATCTGAATACGCTACCGTCGAAAAAATTTTTGGTTATCTTCAAATCATGAGTGCATGTTTAATGGCATTTGCGCATGGTGCGAATGATGTAGCCAACGCGATTGGACCTCTTTCCCAAGGCATCCAAGTTCTCATCAACAACACAGTTATTACAACTAGCACTACGCCTGTATGGGCCTTAGCTTTAGGTGGAGTAGGAATCGTAGTAGGATTAGCGACCTGGGGCTGGCGTGTCATTGAAACAATTGGTAAAAAAATCACCGAATTGACTCCTACCCGCGGTTTTGCAGCAGAATTTGGTGCAGCTACTACCGTGGTACTTGCTTCAAGATTAGGGTTACCTGTTTCTACTACACATACGCTAGTGGGTTCTGTAGTAGGCGTAGGATTAGCACGAGGTCTAGAAGCTCTAGACTTAAGTATGACACGCGATATCATGATTTCTTGGCTAGTGACTGTGCCTACAGGTGCTTTAATAGCTGTAGGCTTTTTTAATGCTATAATGTATCTTATTACTATCATTTAAACTGCTGTAACTTGCCTACCCATGGCAGGAAATTAAAGCCTTATTTAATTTATAACCGTTCTTTTAGGATAATTTTAAAATGAATAAAATTCTTCTGTTTATCTTATACTCACTCTTTATCCAATCGGGCATGTATGCAGAGGCCCCTCGCCCTAAGGCTATTCTTCAAGCTCATCTACATGCAGCTTCAACTAATCCGAGTGATATCAAAACAATGAAAATCCATCCTGGTTCTACAGTTACTCTACAAGCCGAAATAAAGAACGTTGGGAATTTGCCAAGTGCTCCAGGAAAAGTCTACATCCGCTTTGTCTTGATCGAGCCGCTAGAAGACTTATTGCAAAGTCGTACTTTTCATACCGAAAGTATTCTCCTACCTACCCTCTATCCTGGACAAGTAACTGTTGTTAAGTTTATGAAAGAACATCAATGGCCGTCCCTACAGGATTTTATTAAACAAAATTGGAATATGCGTCACTATCAAGCAGTAGTTAAAATTGATGGAGAAAAAGAGGAAAAAGTGATCGGCTATCTCCCTATATTTTTCTCTGCTTATTATTACGAGGGACATCATCGTGAAGTGCCTAGAGAAGTTAAAGCACGCTAAAAAATAAAAAAACTTTATAATATTTATACCAGGTAATTGGCAAAATTCGTCTCCCTAACTTATAAAGTTATCTTGCTCACTTCGTTTGGATAAAAAATATAGGAAAAAGAGACTGCAAAAAATAATCCGTAAGGAATTTATAGGAAAAAAATATGCATTCACTTTCTTTTGTCCCTCACATAAGAATACCTGAAGAAGTGCAATTAAAGATTCTTAGCCTTCTAGATGAAAAGGAATTACCTATTGCAGCCCTCGTTAACAAACATTGGCAGCGAATGGCGCAAGATCCTTCTTTATGGCGGCCTATTTGCCAACGACGCTGGAAAAACCTTAGCCGCTCTTCTTCTCCAGGAAAAAACTGGCGAAAAATCTGTAAGAAAAGAGTGCAGATGTCGCAAACGATGAGGCTAACGAAAGGCGAATATTCGAAAAACAAATGTAAACAAACTATCTACAAATTACCTAATTTCTCAGGAAAAATTCTTGCGCTTAAAAGAGAAAAACAATTTGCTTTTATAAAAGCTACAGCAGGTACAGCGCAAATCTATCACTTGGGCGAAAAAAGTTGTCAGTTAGTGTATGATAACGTGGAAGATAAAAACTCTCGTTTGATTCATTATCAAGAAGGCCATATTGTTCAAGTGACACAGGATGGATACCTCTACCGTTGGAAAGTTAATGAGGCTTTTCCTACAACTTCTCTATGTTACCTTGGAAACTTTGAAAATGCTTACTTTGCTCAAAATCATTTATTTTTAGTCAATCCTCATCACCTACAAATCAAAATTGTGGATGTACGCACAGGATTAAGCTGCTACAAGACTACCTTGGCACCAATCAATTTTATTCTCTGCCGAGATAATCAAGCCTTAATCCACTGTCTAGATGGCAGCCTTTATTTTATTAATAATCTAGAGAGCTCTTTCTCCAGCAGCCTTATGGCGTTGGAAGGCAACCTTAAGTCCCCTCTTAATCAAGAACTCTGCCAGTTTGATGAAGCGCGAGTCATCGTTTTATGCGAAGATGATTTACAAAGAAGATGCCATATATGGGATGCTTCTAATGGTAAAAAGAAAATAGAGTTTACCTTGGCACCACGACCTGTGGAAAAATGTTGGGATAAAAAGTCAATTCTAACAACCTCTAGCTATGATGGCAAGCGCTTAGCAGTAGGACTAAGTATAGGCTTTGTTTTAATTTATAATGTTGATGATGGAAATTTTTTAACGTCATCAAACATAGGCGGCTTAGATCCTGTGCGCTTTCTTGCTTTAGATGAAAACCATTTCCTCGCCTCTACTTTTCATCCTGAATTCAAGAGTTTTAAACTTTATCAACATACTCCAGCTAGAAAATGTGGTGGAATAATATTGCCCTTCCTGCCTAACACATATCCATGGGTAAATTCTAATACTATTCATGCTAGCTACGATGGCCACAAACTAGTCTTTTTTGATGAACATGGATGGCTGCATCTATGGGACTTTGCTCATTTGCAAGGAAAGGAGCCTATCTTGGTGGCTCCTCCCTATGCTTAGAAAAACCGTTTATCTGTCTGAAGCGTTTGGCTAATTAAAATAGATTGCAACTGCTCATAAGAACGATAAGAGGAATATTTTCCTTGCTTTATCTCTTGGCTAAGCGCCTCAGTGAGCTGTGAGGTTGCTTGAATTTGATCGTCTATAAAATGTCTAGATTCTTCAAGCCTAGTAAAAGAAGAGGGCTCAATGGGTAAATAAATTAAAGAGCTAAAAGTTATTTTTATTTTTTACCCCTTGGAGAGGCTTGCTACTATAAAGATCGATTAATTAACTCACCTTACGCACAGATGGGTTGAAAAAATTATTCTAAGAGTATATTTTTTTCTTTGAAAAGAGGAGAAAAAAATGAAACTTGATCTTCTTGATATTTATACAGATTATCTTATTAGCCAAAACCAACAAGCCACAGCTACAGGGTTATCCAATCTTTTAGATGGCCAGGTTAGCTATGATAAAATCACCCGTTTTCTTAACAGCAATCCAGGGGGATCGAAAGAACTATGGCAGTATGTTAAAAAGCAAGTGCGCCATCTAGAGCAAGATAAAGGAGGTGTATTGATTATTGACGATACGATAGAGGAAAAGCCCTATACAGATGAAAACGAAATCGTCTGCTGGCATTTTTCCCATACTCAAGGAAGA
>NZ_JSDQ01000096.1:0-12704 GCF_000813665.1 Neochlamydia sp. EPS4
GAAAATGTTTATATTTGGCATAAAATCTAATCGATTAATTGCTTTCTCTGATGAAGAAAGAAAAAAAGGCCAGTATCAAAATTTAAATACGTTTAATTTCAAATATGGAGATAAAAGGATAGTTTGGCTTAAAGAATTAGCCTTCCCCGTAGCTTTAATCACAAAGTTCTTTAAAAACAAAGACGGTTCTACAGGGGTTCTCCACATTGTAACTAACGACCTAAATCAAGAGGCTGACCGAATCTATGAAATCTACCACAAAAGGTGGCGCATAGAGGAGTATCACAAATCAATAAAGCAAAATACTAGCCTTGAAAAATCACCCACCAAAATTGCTCGCTCTCAAAGAAATCATATTTTTTCATCTCTTATCGCTTACTGCAAACTTGAATTTCTTAAAATTAACACCTCACTCAACCACTTTGCTTTAAAATATAAGTTAATTCTTAAAGCCCATCAGATGGCCTATCATGAACTGCAAAATTTACACAGGAGTTTTATGCCTGCGTAAGGTGAGTTAATTAATTAGCTACAGCTTACAAAGTAATTTGTGGCAAAGCTTATTTCAGATACAATCGGCCATAGGCTATAAATGGCAAGCGGTCACGAGAAGTAGAATTGCTTAAACTCCTGATAATCAGTAGGGAATGCAAATCAGAAAGTACAGCAAATAGAAAAGACAGCTATTTGCAAGCATTTTTGGCTTTGCAGATACCCGTAGAATCACATCTAAAGGGGGGCCTACCCCGTGACCTTTTACCATACATGCTTTTTCTTCAGAAAGGCAATAGATGGGGCATAACTCAATTAATATTTAAAACATAACATTGAATTTTAATACATAAATTATTAAAATTTTATAATAAATAATTTAAATTTAAATTTATGGTAAATACCATGACCTCCCTTTCCCTAATTCCTCATATAAGAATACCTGAAGAAGTACAATTAAAAATTCTTAGCCTTCTAGATGAAAAAGAGTTACCTATTGCAGCCCTTGTTAACAAACATTGGCAACGAATGGCGCACGATCCTTCTTTATGGCGGCCTATTTGCCAACGACGCTGGAAAAACCTTAGCCGCTCTTCTTCTCCAGGAAAAAACTGGCGAAAAATCTGTAAGAAAAGAGTGCAGATGTCGCAAACGATGAGACTAACGAAAGGCGAATATTCGAAAAATAAATGTAAACAAACTATCTACAAATTACCTAATTTCTCAGGAAAAATTCTTGCGCTTAAAAGAGAAAAACAATTTGCTTTTATAAAAGCTACAGCAGGTACAGCGCAAATCTATCACTTGGGCGAAAAAAGTTGTCAGCTAGTGTATGATAATGTGAAAGAGGAAAGTTCTCGTCTGATTCATTATCAAGAAGGCCATATTATTCAAGTGACGCAAGAAGGGCAGCTCTATCGTTGGAAAGTTAATGAGGCTTTTCCTACAACTTCTCTATGTTACCTTGGAAACTTTGAAAATGCTTACTTTGCTCAAAATCATTTATTTTTAGTTACTTCTCATCACACGCAATTTAAAATTGTGGATGTACGCACAGGATTAAGCTGCTACAAGACTACCTTGGCACCAATCAATTTTATTCTCTGCCGAGATAATCAAGCCTTAATCCACTGTCTAGATGGCAGCCTTTATTTTATTAATAATCTAGAGAGCTCTTTCTCCAGCAGCCTTATGGCATTGGAAGGCAACTTTAAGTCCCCTCTTAATCAAGAACTCTGTCAGTTTGATGAAGCGCGAGTCATTATTTTATGCGAAAATGATTTACAAAGAAGATGTCATATATGGGATGCTTCTAATGGAAAAAAGAAAATAGAGTTTACCTTGGAAACACGACCTGTGGAAAAATGTTGGGACAAGAAATCAATTCTAACAAGCTCTAGTTATGATGGCAAGCGCTTAGCAGTAGGGCTAAGTATAGGTTTTGTTTTATTTTATAATGTTGATGATGGAAATTTTTTAACTCAATCAAACATAGGCGGCGTAGCGCCTGTGCGCTTTCTTGCTTTAGATGAAAACCATTTCCTCGCCTCTACTTTTCATCCTGAATTCAAGAGTTTTGAACTTTATCAGCATACTCCAGCTATAAAATGTGGTGGAATAATATTGCCCTTCCTGCCTAACACATATCCATGGTTAAATTCTAATATTATTCATGCTAGCTACGATTGCCGCAAACTAGTCTTTTGTGATGAACATGGATGGCTGCATCTATGGGACTTTGCTCATTTGCAAGGAAAGGAGCCTATTTTAGTGGCTCCTCCCTATGTTTAGGGAAACTATTTGCCTGTCTGAAGCGTTTGGCTAATTAAAATAGATTGCAACTGCTCATAAGAACGATAAGAGGAATATTTTCCTTGCTTTATCTCTTGGCTAAGCGTCTCAGTGAGTTGTGAGGTTGCTTGAAGTTGAGCATCTATAAAATGTCTGGATTCTTCAAGCTTGGTGAAAGAAGAGGGATCAATGGGTAAAGAAATTGAAGAGCCAAAATGGTTCTTTATATCTGATGAATAGCGTTGAGAGAGCCTCAGCATTTGCTCGTCTCCAGGATGAGATAAGAGAGCTCTTTTCTTCCGCAAAGCTGAAAGTCCTTTCTTATCTGCATTGAATTTTCCCTGAGCTTTCTCTAGCTCTTTAGACATTTGTTGATAGCTTTTATGCTTTCTTTCTACTCGGGCAAAATCTGATGAAGATTGGTTCGATGAAAGAATCCAATCATCATCTATTGTAAGTTTATATTTCTCACGCTTGTTTGCAATTTTTTCAATTACCTCTTTTTTCTGCTGTACTGCTTGCTCAAAACGCTGAATTTTTTCGTCTATTGGGCCATAAATTTCTTTTTCATGCTGTTGATAAATTGCATATTCATCCTTTAATGTTTGGAAATTCTGAGGAAATTCTGCAAGCCTTGCTTGTGTTCTATCTAAATTAGGAAGGATAAGGGGAAGGGAATGAGAATCCTCTAAGCTAGATATTCTTTCTAACAACTCTTGAATATGCGAAATTATATTATCTATTTCACTACAATGGAGGAACTTTTCAGCCAGAGAAGCATGCAGTTCAGCTGTTGAGTAGCGATTATTTGTAAAAAGAAGCTTATCAAATGCTCGTACGCTTTGTTCTAAATCTCTAAGCATGTTTAGTTTTTCATCGGTCTGCTGTAGGCTTTGCTTCAGTACTTCTTCAATTTTTTGACCTACGTACACTGTAGCCGCTATCGGCTTCCAGCCTTTTCCTGATGATATCTCTTGTAATTTATTTCTGGCCGATTCCCGAACATTTTTTTCAATGATATCATCCACTCTATTAAGGGTGGCCGGAGCTATTATGGTATGATTATTTAAATAGTAAAACTTACTTCTTTCATTAAATAAGGAAGGGCGCTCGGGAAAAAATTCATCCCATAATTTGTTAATGCCCTCTTCAGCTCCCCTCTCCTTATCTATAATTTGCTTTAAAGTTTCTTGAAGAGCTTCTCCAGGAATGCCAAGAGCCAATAATTTTAAGATTAAAGTAGGTGAAATATTTTCTCTTCCCTTTCTTTCCTGGCGCACAGCTTCAAGAGCCTCTTGTTTTAATTTTTCTAAGTAATTGTCTTTAATTTCTGGAAATAATGAATGATGGCAAGCCTCCGTACCCTGCGCTTCAGAACCCTGATAGAGTTGAAATTTTGCTCCACGCGGCTCAATTTTACTTTTGGATTTGAAGAAAGCGACAGATAGATGAAAAAAAAGCAGCAAGCGCGTTTCAGCATGCATCTTCACAGCAGAGGAAAATTCGCTGGCTGGGATCTCATCTTTTTTATTGTTGTATTTATCCATCTTGCCTATCAGCTGTTGAAGATGAGAAAATTTAAGCCAATCCTCTTGCGCAGCCGTCCTTGTTAAGCTAGGAATAAATTTATCGGTATTGAGGACAACTTGACGGTTAGTGGCAGGGTTGCTATCTAAAGGGCCTGCAGGCCTGAGTTGCAAAGAAAAAGTTTCTTTAGCAAATTGAAATATTGCCAAAGACTCACTATCCCCTTCTTCCATTTGCAGGTAGTTATAAAAATGAGCTTTAAACTGCGGATGTGCCTCAATTTCTTCCTTAACTCGATTTACAAAAATTGTACTTACTCTTTCGTCTAATTGCTTCTCTTTTCCTTTCTCGTCAACTTCTCTAGGTCTTTTTAAGCTCTTTATTTGCAAGGGCTCAGAAGACGAAGAAGAATGGGGGCCTATAGGATGACTCATAAGACTCTCCTCTTTCCTATTAGAAATTAGATTTTTAGCAATTTGCCTTTGGATAATGCAGGTTTCATGCCAACTACTTGAGGAGAGGATTAAAAAGCTTTTTGAATGGGGAAAGTTAAAAGAGATCTAGAAAGAATAAATTTCCCTTAAGCTTCTATGCTTTAAAGGAGGAAAAGAAATTTTTTTAAGAAAAATGAAAAAAAGCTTAAGGAGGATCTAAATATTTATTTAGCCACCTTATTAGCTAATTTTAATTAACTTTAAGAGACGGAGTAGCCAATGGAAGATTCTAACTTATGCAAAGACCTAGTAGGAGTGTCGGTGAAATAATTTAAACAAAAGTTATATTTTTACGATCTATAAAGAAGAAAAAGAAAAAAAGCGCCTTTTCCCTTTAAGCTTTTAATAAAAAGAGGCTTATACCTTAAGAAAGAGAAAGCAACTTGAAGACCCCAGGCTTATTCCATTTATTTTCTCTACTCTTTTTTAATAAAAGGCAAACTCATCAGATTTTAGCTCTAGATTCAAGCCTGTAAAATCTAAAAAACATTAAAAATATTTTTATTTTAAAGACTAATCTTAAGGGGAAAAGAGGTGGTTATCCGTTCACACTAAAGACTTAGAAAAATTTATTCTAGAAAGCTGTAAGCCTTACTTTACAGGGCAGGCGTAAATATTTTTGCAAAAGACTTATCAAAAAATAAGTTGATAATATATACGCTAAAATTAGCCAAGGAGATCCATTATGACAGCCTCTATTGATACAGATACTATCGTCGATAATCTTGTAAATAAAACCAAGCACTACCTGATTACGACCGTCGGTAGAATTGCTGAAGATGCTCATGCAGATGAAATTTATAACGCCCTTTCCTATGCTCTTCGAGAAGAGGTAATGATCCGTTGGTTAGCAGGGGTCCGAACACAAAATAGGCAAGATACCCGCATGCTCTACTATCTTTCTATGGAGTATCTGCCCGGACGGATTTTAAATAATGGGGTCACCAATTTCAGAGCCTTAGAAATTGTACAAGCTGTACTGCAAAAACTAAATCGCTCCTACAACGAAATTATCTACCATGAAGCCGATCCTGGTTTAGGGAATGGAGGCTTAGGACGCCTTGCTTCCTGTTTCTTAGATTCATTGGCTACTTTGAATTATCCGGCTCAAGCTTATGGGCTAAGGTATCAATATGGAATTTTTGAGCAACAACTTTGGAATGGTGCTCAGGTGGAAGCCCCTGATTGCTGGCTGATTAGTGGTAATCCTTGGGAATTTCGCCGCGATACTCGCCGTGTGCATGTTAAATATTGTGGAAATACTACTGCTCTACATAATATTCATGGCGATGATATTTACCAACTAAAAGACTTTGAAGAAGTGCAGGCTCTTCCTTACGATTATCCTATCGTAGGGTATGCCAAAGATAATAAATACTCTGTCGTAACTTTACGTTTATGGACGACTAAAGAATCTCCTCGTAATTTCCAGCTACAACGCTATAATGCCGGTCGCTTGGACCAAGCAGCTGAAAATTCCGCTTTAACAGACGTATTATATCCTAGCGATCATCACGAAACAGGTAAAAGAGTACGCTTAAAGCAAGAGTTTTTGCTTGTTTCTGCCTCATTACAAGATATTGTTCGTCATTATCTGGCTCATCATCAAAACTTTCGCTCGTTTGCTGATAAAGTACGTATACAAATTAATGATACTCACCCGGCCATGGTAATTCCAGAGCTCATTCGCATGCTTATCCAAGAACATGACTTACCTTGGAGAACAGCTGTAGAAATGACACAAGCCTGTACCGGATACACCAACCATACTGTACTTAGCGAAGCCCTGGAAGTATGGGATAAAGATCTATTTAACTACCTGTTGCCTAGACAATTACGGATTATTGAAAGGCTAAACCAAGAATTTTGTAATACCGTGCGTAGTAAGTATCCTCGTGATGAAGATAAAGTAAGACGCATGTCTATCATAGAAAATCAAAGCATTCGCATGGCAAATCTTTCCGTTATCGGCTCCCATTCAGTCAATGGGGTCTCAGAAATTCACTCAGAAATTTTAAGAACTCGAGTTTTTAAAGATTTTTATGAGATGTTTCCTGAAAAGTTTTTTAACGTTACCAATGGAGTCACTCAGCGTCGTTGGCTATTAGAATGCAATCCTGAGCTTTCTAAATTTATTACTAAACGCATTGGAGATGGCTGGATCACGGACTTTGCCAGTATAGGAGAGCTGGCTAGCTTTGCTAGCGAGCAGGCTAGCCAAGAAGAATTTTTGGCTATCAAAAAAAGAAACAAACAGCAGTTAATAGAATTTCTTAATGAAAATAATAGGCAGCGCAATGAAAAAGGCGAACTAGTTATGCCCTCTCCCCTGATTGAAGCCGATGCTATTTTTGATGTTCAAATTAAGCGTATTCATGAATATAAACGTCAATTGATGAACATCTTAAATATCATTATGACCTACCAAGAAATCTTAAAAAATCCTCAACATCAAAGGATAAAAAGAGTATGCATATTTGCAGGAAAAGCTGCCGCCTCCTATGATCTGGCCAAGAATATTATTCTTCTCATTAATGCTGTCGCCCGCAAGATCAACCATGATCCTGCCGTAGAAGGTTTTTTGAAAGTCGTGTTTATTGAAAATTATAACGTTTCGCGAGCTGCTATCATTATTCCTGCTACCGATCTATCCGAACAAATCTCTACAGCCGGTACGGAAGCTTCTGGTACAGGTAACATGAAATTGGCAATCAATGGAGCTTTAACCATAGGCACAGATGATGGGGCAAATATAGAAATGAAAGAATCTATTACTGAGAAATGGTGGCCTTTTGCCTTTGGTGCTTCGAGGGCTGAGATAGAAAAAATGCAATTCGAGCATTCTTACAATCCTAAAGAAATTTATAACAAAAACACTTCCATCCAAGCAGCCTTAAATACCTTGCGAGATCATACGTTTGCTAATAATGAGCAAGAACATCAAGCTTTTAATGGAATATTTCAAATACTTCTAGAAGGTTTTTATGGGTCAGGAGCCGATCATTATTTTATTTTAAAGGATCTAGAAAGCTATTTTGAAACACAAAAAAAAGTAGAGCTTCTTTACGATAATCCTTTGCTTTGGGCAGAGTATGCGATTCACAATATAGCAGGGATGGGCAAATTTTCTACGGATGTTTCCATTAAAAATTACTGCGAAAAAATTTGGGGCTTAAGCCCTTGTCCTACTGATCCTGAAATATTAAGAAGAGTAGAACATGAATATAGGCAGTATGGACGTTAGCCATTTCTCATTCATATAATGCTTTTACTATTTTGCTCTTTAAATTTAGGGGCTATCATAAAGGCCCCATTTTTGTATAAGCTGCTTATACAAACCTTTTTCTTTAACGCGAGCTAGCCCCTCGTTAAAAAATTTAATAAATTCTTCGGATTTAGGACGACCTAAGGATACTAAACGAAGGCCTTGATGAGATAAAGGCGCTGTGGCTATTTTTAGCTTATTGTCATAAAAACTATGAATCATCATTTGGGCATGCCATATATCCATAATGACACCATCTATTCTGTCGTTTTTAAGATTTTCTAAAGCTGCGTTCATGCTCTCATAGGTTACCAAGATAATAGAAGGATAACGGGATACGTCATAAATGGAAGAAGTTCCCGCAATGATACCAACAATTTTACCGTCCATATCCTCTAAGCGATGAGCTTCAGATTTTTCGTCCACGACAAGGACGGACCCTAATTCATATAAAGGATGGGAAAAAATATAGGTTTGGCGATTAAGGCTATTAGGTACCATAAAAGTAAAAACGGCATCATAGTTTCCCGCCCTAAGATCTTCTAAAAGAGTATTAGGGTTAGCAGGAACAAATTGAATACGTAAATTTGCTTCTTTACCAGCAGCAAGCACTAGCTCTTCAGCAAAAGCTTGGACGTTCAGTTCTTTGCCAGTAAAGTCAAAATCATTCCAATTGATATGGCGTGCGATAACTATGCTTTGAGAGCTTGATAAATGTTTTGAGAAAAAGCAACCAGCTCGGATCCCGATGAGCAGCAAGATTCCTAATAAAAGAATAACAAAGATACGTATTAAATTTTTATAAGCTAAAAAACTAGTCGATTCCACTTAGATATGTCAGTACTTGTTAATTATAGTCCGAACCACAGTGCTATTAAGAAAATTATTTTCTTTAAGTGCTAACCGCAGATCTTAGCAGATTTTGCTCAATAAATAAATCCATAAAATGAATCAGCTGGCCTTTATTCCTTTTGTAACATATTAACAACTTTTTTAAATGCTTGTGATTTCTCTAGATCGGCTTTATAATGCTAATGACAAGATTTTAAGGTTATCTAACGGCAGCGGCGTAAATTACGCTCCGGGCAAAGTCAAGCTTTTGCCAAGCCCTTTTTAAGGTGAATTGAAGATTCCTTAAAAAAAAACATAATAAGCGGCTTGTAAGGTCTGTAGGCTTTTTTTACCCATGCCAAAAATGCTTTTTTTTTTCTCAAGCATTTGGGAGTCTCTTTTCTTTCAATGATTACAAACTTTCTATTTTCTTTTTTAAAGATGACAATTGTAGCATTATAAATATATGTAAAAGACAGGTATACAATAGCTTGAATGATTTTCCTACCTGGTAAGCTCTCTCTTTTTCCAGCGCCACGGCTACTGTTCTTCATGGGGTGCGCTATCGCTAGTCCAAGCTTCCTTTTTTGCCATGGCGCTTAATTCCTCAAAGGAGGATAAGGAACTACCCGCAGGGTTTTCCCCTCCCTCAATATTTTTTTCTCTCCCCTCAGCTATCCTCCTTATTGGAGGTTAGAAAAAAGCTAGTTTG
This sequence comes from Neochlamydia sp. EPS4, assembly GCF_000813665.1. Classification (NCBI taxonomy): domain Bacteria; kingdom Pseudomonadati; phylum Chlamydiota; class Chlamydiia; order Parachlamydiales; family Parachlamydiaceae; genus Neochlamydia; species Neochlamydia sp. EPS4. The sequence goes on from NZ_JSDQ01000096.1 coordinate 9,113, forward strand.
TATCCTCAAATGCTGTTGTTTACGAATTTTTTTCAAGCGTACTATTTCATCGTTATAATTCCTTACTTTTTTAGGAATGAGTCAGCACTTTTGAACCTTTAAACGCCTGTCAAGCTACTTGCATGCAGGAAACCCTATCTTCAAAAAGAGAGGGAGCGAAGCTAGGATGAACATTTGCTGCAAGGCTCCTGAAATTGAAAAAAATCCTTTAATCTAAATAAAAATATTTCCTCAATTATCGCCTTCAGGGCAGTGTGAAAAGGCTTAACTCTTCAAAATTAAATTGATTTCTTGATGTAATTATACTCTTTATTTAAAGTGCGGTTAAGTCACTTTTAGGAGAAATAATATGGCCACTTTACAAGCAAATCATTTAGGGCAACATCCGAAAATCCATCATACGCCTGCTGAACTCTCATGTGATATGAGCCGTGTAGCAACCATTATCTTAGGCGGAGGGCAAGGCTCTCGTCTTTACCCTCTTACACGTTCTGATTGTAAACCTGCCGTTACTTTTGGAGGTAAATATCGCCTTATTGATGTGCCCATGTCTAATTCTATTCATTCTGGTTGCCATAAAATATTTATTGTTACCCAGTTTCTTTCTAAAACCTTACACGATCATATTTTTAAAACTTATCGACCAGGCACGTTCTCGGCTGGCTTTGTGGAAGTTTTGTCAGTAGAAGAAAAACCTCATACTAAAGCCTGGTTCCAAGGAACAGCCGATGCTATTCGCCAAAACCTTGAATATTTAACCGATGTTCCTATCGATTATTTTTTAATACTATCCGGAGACCAACTGTACCAGATGGACTACAAAAAAATGATGCAAGTTGCGCAACGGACCAATGCAGATGTGGTCATTGCTACCCTACCTATCGAAGAGAATCAAGCTAGCCGCTTTGGAATCCTAAAAATTGATCATAATGAACGTATTACCGAATTTGTAGAAAAACCTACAGATAAAGAACAAATAAAAACGTTTAAAGTTAGCGAAAGTACCCTTAAAAAATTTCACCTTAAAAATAATAAAGATGGCGCTTGCCTAGGATCAATGGGTATCTATCTATTTAAAAGAAAAGCTCTTTTAAAACTTCTTCTTACCGATATGCGTGAAGATTTTGGAAAACATTTAATTCCCAACATTATTAAAAATGGCAACGCTGCTGCCTATCTCTATGATGGCTATTGGGAAGATATTGGAACCATTGAATCCTACTATCATGCCAATCTAGCCCTTACGGAAGATAAGCCAGAGTTTAATTGGTATGACGAAAAACATCTGCTAGTCACTAATAGTTTAAATCTTCCTGCTGCTAAAATTTACAATACAAAAGTACAACAATCTATTATTTGTGAAGGCTCTGTAATCGAAGCTAAAGAAGTTTTTCATAGTATCTTAGGGCCTCGTACTCAAGTAGGCACAGGCACTGTCATCAAAGATTGTTACATTCTCGGTAATGATCATTATCGTTCCCCCATGCAAGACAATCAAACATCAAAAAATTATCAAATTGGGCAAAATTGCTTGATTGAACGAGCGATCATTGACAAACATGCCTGTATCGGCAATAATGTCTGTTTAAATAATGCAGATAAGCTCACTCATTATAACAGTAATGAAATTTTTATACGCGATGGCATTATTATTGTTCCTCGCGGGGCCTGCATTCCCGATGGTTTTACCCTATAACTTTAAGTAATTTTAATGGCAGTTTGGGCTCTAGCTGATTTACACCTTGCTTTTGGCACGCCTGAGAAAAAAATGGATGTCTTCGGAGAGCCTTGGATAAATTATACAGAGAAAATTAAAAAGAATTGGCTTAATTGTATTCAACCCTCTGATTTGGTTCTTCTTCCAGGCGATATTTCATGGGCCATCCAACTAGAAGATGCTGTTATAGATTTAAAATGGATTCATGAACTTCCTGGCACCAAAGTGATGATCAAAGGGAATCATGATTATTGGTGGAGGTCTCTTACTAAAATAGAAAAAATTCTCCCTCCATCTATCCATCTTATCCAAAACAATGCCTTTCATTGGGAAGGATATTCTATTGGCGGTAGTAGACTATGGGACAGTAGCGCTTATAATTTTAATGCTTATATAGAATTTAAAGAAAACCCTTACGCAAAAATTTTGCTAGAAAAAAGTGATAAGGTTGCAGAATCTGAAAAGATTTTTCAACGCGAATTACAGCGCCTAGAAAGTAGTCTAAAAAATCTTAATCCTCAAGCTTCCATTCGTATAGCCATGACTCATTACCCCCCTATTAGTGCCGACCTCAAAGACTCAGCCGTGTCCCAGCTATTAGAAAAATATCATGTCAACACCTGCCTCTTCGGTCATTTACATAATGTGAAAAAACATCTGCCCTTATTTGGTGAAAAAAATCAGATTCGTTACATTTTAACTTCAGGGGATTACCTTGATTTTATGCCTAAACTAATTTATAGCTAAATTTTTACCATTCCCTTCAGGGAAATTGCATGAAAATTTTATTTACCATTTAGCATTTCCATCATGTAATCTCGATCCCATCTAGCTTTTGCCCTCTTATCCCTGATCTCTGCTTTTTGTTTTTGTACCAGCTTTTAGTAGGTTCATCGTACATCTATTCAAAACAGAGAAATTTTCCAAGCCGGGGTCTTTACGAACTTTACTCTTATCTTCCTCATAAGAAATATTTAAGAGGATATCTTAAAACTCCCTCTTTTAACTTATCAATTCGCCTTAACATCCATCTAATCATCGATAGATAAATCCAATTTTCACTCGTAGTTATTAGGTACTCATGCTCTTTAGAAGTTCTTTGATTACGCTCCATCCATGCAAAAGTCCTTTCTACAATCCACCTTTTGGGCAGGACTTTAAAGCTTAAATCAATGGTTTTTAAAAACTTTTCTATTTTATCCTCGTGTACCCAACATCTACGAGGAGGCTTTTTAACGATCTCAAAGTCAATCTTATATTTATCTTGGCAGGTCTGCTTTAATACAGTGCCTTGATAGCTCATATCCGCCTAAACCTTGGTAATGGTTGAAAATAGGCTTTTGCATTTGTCTAACAGCTTAATTAAGGCCGCTCGCTCGTTTTCGTCAGCAGCTCCTACATAGCATGTTAATATAAAACCTCGCGTATCCCTTACAATGTGCCTTTTACGCCCCTTAACCTTTTTAGCTCCATCATAACCTGTGAGCCCCCCCCCCTTTCTACTGTTTTAACTGACTGGCTATCGAAGATGGCAGCGGTAGGATCGGGGTTCTTTCCCATTATAACTCTTAATTTTCTCCTTAAATGATGATTAATTTTCTCAAACAAATGTGTATCTTTCCACTTCTTAAAGTAAGTGTTAACCGTTTTCCAATGACGAAAGCCTTTGGGTAGATAATGCCACTGGCAACCGGTTTTTAAGACATAGAAAACAGCTTCCAATAGTTTTCTTTTGTATGTTTAATTGGTCTGCTTTCTCTGCTGTAATCTACTTCAAAGTGAATTTTAATGGCTTCCCATTCACGCTCTGATAAATCGCTAAGGTATGTATTGCTCATCTTTAACCCCCTTTTCTCTCAAAATCATCTTAAATAA
>NZ_JSDQ01000097.1:0-6848 GCF_000813665.1 Neochlamydia sp. EPS4
GTTGTTTTGCATCAACCTATTAGATCTTTGATAAAGCAGATTGAACATACTCCCCATAGAAGCATAGGGAATTTTCTAGTCAACATACTGGCAGAAATAGCAGCTTATTGCCACCAACCAAAAAAGCCTTCTTTGAGATTTTCTGGTCAAGGAACCAGCCTCTTGATTGCATTCTAAAAAACTCAAAACTCAAGTTAGCAAAGGTACTTTGTTGCCCTAACCTTGCTTCATCTTCAAACCAAACTTCGATCTTTTGTTTAGGAAATTGTTTGTTTAAAATAGGAATGACTTCTGGAATTTTTTTAAAGGCCTCTTGTTCTCTTAAGTTGGCTTTATAGTGCTGGTTTTGATTTAATTCGAGCTGTAGGAGCCGAGACAACTGTCTGATTTCTGCTGGCAGACTGGTGAGCCGGTTTTGATTTAAGTGCGGATTACATGTTTAAAAATAAGATGGCTAAAAGTTTTTATTTCATTTTAGCTCACCTTAATTTAAAAGGTACTTACAACCATTCTACAATTGAAAACGCTGCCTTATTTTTTCTGCAATATCTTTCAAAGGATTTTCCGCTAATTCAAGCTTGGTAAGCTGAAACAGTTGTCCTATTCCTGCAGGAAGGCTGGTGAGCTGGTTTTGATTTAAGTGAAGCTCTTGCAGCTTAGACAGCTGCCCGATTTCTGCAGGCAGAGCGGTGAGCTGGTTTTGATTTAAGTAAAGGTCTTGCAGCTGAGACAGCTGTCCGATTTCTGCAGGAAGACTGGCGAGCTGGTTTTGGCTTGAATCAAGCTCTTGCAGCTCAGAAAGCTGCCCGATTTCTACAGGCAGACTGGTGAGCTGGTTTTGATTTAAGTGAAGCACTTGCAGCTCAGAAAGCTGTCCGATTTCTGCAGGCAGAGCGTTGAGCTGGTTTTGGCTTGAATCAAGTTCTTGCAGCTGAGACAACCGCCCGATTTCTGCAGGCAGACTGGTGAGCTGGTTTTCTCTTAAGTCAAGCACTTGCAGCTCAGAAAGCTGTCCAATTTCTACAGGCAGACTGGTGAGCTGGTTTTGGCTTGAACCAATCCCTTGCAGCTCAGAAAGCTGCCCGATTTCTGCAGGCAGAGCGGTGAGCTGATTTTGATTTAAGTGAAGCTGTAGGAGATTAGAAAGCTGCCCGATTTCTGCAGGCAGGCTGGTGAGCTGGTTTTGGCTTGAATCAAGCTCTTTCAGCTCAGAAAGCTGCCCGATTTCTGCAGGTAGACTGGTGAGCTGGTTTTCTCTTAAGTCAAGCACCTGCAGCCTAGACATCAGCCCGATTTCTACAGGCAGAGCGGTGAGCTGGTTTTGGCTTGAATCAATCCCTTGCAGCTCAGACAGCTGCCCGATTTCTACAGGCAAACTGGTGAGCTGGTTTTGATTTAAGCGAAGCACTTGCAGCTGAGACAGCTGCCCTATCTCTGTAGGCAGAGTGGTTAGCTGGTTTTGGCTTGAATCAAGCATTTGCAGCTCAGAAAGCTGTCCGATTTCTGTAGGCAGAGCGGTGAGCTGGTTTTGGCTTGAATCAAGCTCTTGCAGCTGAGACAACCGTCCGATTTCTGCAGGCAGACTGGTGAGCTGGTTTTGATTTAAGTGAAGCACTTGCAGCTGAGATAGGTGCCCTATCTCTGCAGGCAGACTGGTTAGCTGGTTTTGACTTAAGTAAAGCACTTGCAGCTGAGATAGGTGCCCGATTTCTGCAGGCAGAGCGGTGAGCTGGTTTTGATTTAAGTGAAGCACTTGCAGCTCAGACAGCTGCCCGATTTCTGTAGGCAGAGTGTTGAGCTGGTTCTGGCTTGAATCAAGCTCTTGCAGCTCAGACAGCCGCCCTATCTCTGCAGGCAGACTGGTTAGCTGGTTTTGACTTAAGTGAAGCGCTTGCAGCTCAAACAGCTGCCCAATTTCTGTAGGCAGAGTGATGAGCTGGTTTTGGCTTGAATCAAGCCATTTCAGCTCAGACAGCTGCCCGATTTCTGCAGGCAGAGCGGTGAGCTGGTTTTGATTTAAGTTAAGCTGTAGCAGATTAGACAGCCGTCCTATCTCTGCAGGCAGAGCGATGAGCTGGTTTTGATTTAAGTCAAGCACTTGCAGCTCAGACAGCCGCCCTATCTCTGCAGGCAGAGCGGTGAGCTGGTTTTGGCTCGAATCAAGCTCTTGCAGCTCAGACAGCCGCCCGATTTCTGTAGGCAGAGTGATGAGCTGGTTTTGGCTTAAATCAAGCTTTTGCAGCTGAGACAATTGACCTATTTCTGGAGGCAGGCTGGTGAGCTGGTTTTGATTTAAGTAAAGCGTTTGCAGCTGAGACAATCGGCCTATTTCTGGGGGTAAATAAGTCAAGCCTGCTCCAGATAAATTTAGCAAAGTTAAGTCTTTACAATTTTCTTCAATCCAATCTCTAAGAAGCCCTCCTTTTTTCTCTAGAGGCAAGTGCTTAATTTCTCCTCGGCTCAAGTATTCTTTCCCACCAGGAAGTTTTTTCCAAAGTAAAAGACGATTAATATTTAAGAGATAAGAAGAGTAATTAGCCGGCGTTAAGCCTTTTTTTTCTTCTGTTTTCCCTTTAAATTCCGAAGGAGAAATAGATTTAGCTAAGGTAAAAACTTGCTTAAAAACTTGATAAACTTTTTCAGTAGAGGTAAGTCCAGGATTGAGTTGATAAACTTTAGCTAGCATAAGAGTTCGCTGGGTAATGGTATTCTTCTTGGGGAAATGAAGCTGTGCTATTTTTTTATAAAGAGAAGGCATCGCTTCAGTAGCCAGCAGATGATGCCATCTTTTACAGACGCTAAATAAGGGAGGAACTACGCAAGCCTCTAAGATAGGGAGCAGCAATTCATTGGGCAAGCTTTCAATAGAAGTCGATGAGATAGGATGCATTTTATTTCCTTGGGTAGTGACAAATTTTTCAGCATTTTTATTTTTTAAAGACGATATAAAAAAATTAAAAAGCAAGTCAAACGAATTCGTATCCTTATCAATGAAAAACAACTCACAGAGCCAAAAATTTGGCATATAGCTCTGCTTACTGGTAGCCTAATTTCCTAGAGCGAAAGTCTCCTTCAAGGCCTTAAATGACTTTTAAAGCATCATTTCTTTTTTTTCCATCTAAGACTTGCCCGCCTCTTGACTTAGCCTTCCTCCTCTCCTTGGAGACACTAAAAGATCTATACCCTGCATATAAGATGATTGATAGGAAGCTTGCCTATCAGCGGTGCCACCTCCATAAGTAGTTGGTAGCTTGGAGGATCATCTGGTTAGCCGCATCATCGGCTTTATTGCTCTTCGTTAACTCACTTAAAATAATCTCATGCAAATCTTGGCAAATGGCTAGATGAATCTTTCTCCAAATTCTTCGCTTGGCTTTGCCATGCTGGCGCACTTTCCATTCTCCCTCAACATAAACCTTTACTCCAGAGGAATCAAAGACTATGTCTGTTGGACGCTTGAGGCTTAGCTTTTTAAGTTCTTATCCAAGCTCTTTAGCAGCCTACACATGCGGGCATAACAAGGAATAGGCAATTTTAAAGCCAGCAAAGTAATCAGCGATAACAAAAATCCTCGCAAGGTGCGAAGGGGCAAATGATAAACGGCTTTAATCATCAACACGCCTAGGATAGCATTAGCGGAATGAATTTTTTAGGCATCCCTTCTTGCCCGTGCTTTTATTTTCCTTTCATCCTTTAAGGCCCTCCTCCGAGACCCATAAAGTTATGCTTTCTCTTTGCACTAAAGCTTTGTTATAATCAGGCTAATGATGTATGCAATAAATGAGCATTTTTCTCTAGCTTGCCTATATCTTTATTTTTTTCAAGCTAAATTTATAGCTCTTAAGCGTTTAAGAGCAATCTTATCGCCTACTCTTCTTATCATTTACGCAACAACGTTTTTAATTGAGGCATTAAATCATTTGGAAAGGCATTGTTAATATTTATATTTATAATTTTTTTAAATTTTAAAAGGTATTTTTCATGACATTCTTTTCATCTATAGAAAGATCATCCACAGCCCCCAGAACTTCTTATTTTGCAAAAGCAAGCTTTATAATGCATCCAAACGTTTTCCTAAGGCCCCCTCATTTTGGTATTCAAAAAATCTCTTTTGATCAACCTGAATTTTTTCATTCTATTTTCTCACTAAAAGATTTAGTAATTAAAAATCATGAAATGAATTTAGATTATTTTATAGTGCTCAGCCAAGACGAATTTCAGAACATACAGGTTTACGATGCTAACCTTTTTTTGAAATATGTCTGGAACGATCAGTTGAGCAGTTTAACTTCACCCACTAAACATTTTGATAGAGATTTTGTGATTTACCGTACTAATTGTGCCGAGGAAAATAATGAGCTTTATTATTTTTGCAGTCGTGAGGATCTTTTGGATCTCCGTTATATACAATATATTAAAGGGCATGACATCGAGGCGAATGAAGAAGAGCGCCAAGAAGCTTTCATTTCTATTGCTCAAGGCTACGCAAGAGGAACTGGGCTCTTTGGCCAAGATTATACACAAGCATTTGCTTGGTATGAGCGTGCCGCCCAATTTCATCATCCCATAGCTCTTTGTTGCCTAGCTATTATGAAAGAAGATGGACAGGGTACAACTCTTTCCTTAGAACAAGCATTTTCTTACATGCACGAGGCTGCCAAACATAATGAGCGCATGCAAGATCCTAGAATCAATTACATGCTTGCTCGTTATTATGAAGAAGGAATTGGAACAGAAAAAAAATCTCAAAAAGCATTAAAATTTTATTTAAAAGCTGCTGAAAAAGGTTTTCTTGATGCTTCTCAAAAAGTAGAAAGTTTACAAACGACAAACTGTCCATAAAGGTGAACTTGAAATAGAGGGAGAAGGGGATGCTAAAAAGCAGCGATAACAGCTAAGTGCTCATTATTCCCTCTCTTTTGTTAAGCATTTCAGGATAAAATTAGATAAAATTATTTACGAAAGTTAGGGTACTTAATTCTAATATTTTTTAATTTCCTATTAACCTGAATGTTGAGTTTATCTGTTTATCGCTCAGAAGGATAAATAATCTTAATGACAAAAGACCTCTACACGGTTTAAAAATATTTGCTTCTTAACGAATATTTAACCACGAGAGGTCAAAAATGTGTTTAGTAGAATTAACTGTAATGTTGATGATTTTTGGAAATCTTTTAGCAAAGAATAGGATCAACATCTCATTGCTTCATCTAAACCAAAACATGGCCCTAAACCTAATTGTCAGTCCCAGAGATGATGACGATCGTTATTTTATTTCACCAATCGAATTATAGAAACTTCAAACATTTTTACCATCATGTTAATACCCATATGCATCAAGAATTTCCTAAGCTTGATAGTTACAGCCGCGTCGTTTATTTAAAGAAAACCATATTTATGCCTTTATATGCTTATCTTTATAGCTTAAGAGGAATACCTACAGGAATTGCATTCATTGATTCTACCTCTATTGACGTTTGCCATAATAAAAGAATTACAAGAAATAAGGTCTTTAAAGGTTTAGCTAGAAGAGGAAAAACCACCTCGGGCTGGTTTTATGTTTTTAAACTTCACTTGATTATCAATGATAAGGGAGAGGTTCTATCTTTTCAACTTAACTATGGCAATGTTTCTAATGTTTCTATCGTTGATATCTTGTCAAAAGACCTTATGGGAAAGCTGTTTGGCGACACAGGATATCTTTCCTCTCAATTAAGCCAAAAGCTTATTAATCGCGGCTTAGAGCTATTGACAAGTATACGATCGAATATGAAACAGAAGTTAATGTCTTTTCAAGACAAAATTCTGCTAAGAAAAAGATCTATAATCGAAACTGTAAACGATCAATTAAAAGATATCTCTCAAATTGAACATACTCGCCATAGAAGCATAGGGAATTTTCTAGCCAACATACTGGCAGGAATAGCAGCTTATTGCCACCAACCAAAAAAGTCTTCTTTGAGATTTTCTGGTCAAGGAACCAGTCTCTTGATTGCAGCCTAAAAAACTCAAAACTCAAGTTAGTAAAGGTGCTTTGTTGCCCTAGCCTTGCTTCATCTTCAAACCAAACTTCGATCTTTTGATTAGGAAATTGTTTGTTTAAAGCGGTAATGACTTCTGGAATTTTTTTTAAGGCTTCTTACTTTCTTGAGTTGGCTTTATAGTGCTGGGTTTGATTTAATTCGAGCTGTAGAAGCTGAGACAACTGTCCGATTTTTGCTGGCAGACTGGTGAGCCGGTTTTGATTTAAGTGCGGATTACTTGTTTAAAAATAAGATGGCTAAAAGTTTTTATTTCATTTTAGCTCACCTCAATTTAAAAAGTACTTACAACCATTCTACAATTGAAAACGCTGCCTTATTTTTTCTGCAATATCTTTCAAAGGATTTTCCGCTAATTCAAGCTTGGTAAGCTGAAACAGTTGTCCTATTCCTGCAGGAAGGCTGGTGAGCTGGTTTTGATTTAAGTGAAGCACTTGCAGCTCAGAAAGCTGCCCGATTTCTGCAGGCAGGCTGGTGAGCTGGTTTTGATTTAAGTGAAGCACTTGCAGCTCAGAAAGCTGCCCGATTTCTGCAGGAAGGCTGGTGAGCTGGTTTTCTCTTAAGTCAAGCGCTTGCAGCTCAGAAAGCTGCCCGATTTCTGCAGGCAGACTGGTGAGCTGGTTTTGGCTTGAATCAAGTTCTTGCAGCTGAGACAGCTGCCCGATTTCTACAGGCAGACTGGTGAGCTGGTTTTGGCTTGAATCAAGTTCTTGCAGCTGAGACAGCTGCCCGATTTCTACAGGCAGACTGGTGAGCTGGTTCTGATTTAAGTAAAGCACTTGCAGCTCAGAAAGCTGCCCGATTTCT
>NZ_JSDQ01000098.1:0-55831 GCF_000813665.1 Neochlamydia sp. EPS4
TTTTTTTGTAGAGGCAAGTGCTTAATTTCTTCTCGGCTCAAGTATTCTTCCCCACCAGGAAGTTTTTCCCAAAGTAAAAGGCGATTAATATTTAAGAGATAAGAAGAGTAATTAGCCAGAGTTAAGCCTCTTTTTTCTTCTGTTTTCCATTTAAATTCCAAAGAAGAAATAGATTTAGCTAAGGTAAAAACTTGCTTAAAAGCTTGATAAACTTTTTCAGTAGAGGTAAGTCCAGGATTGAATTGATAAACTTTAGCTAGCATAAGAGTTCGCTGGGTAGTGGTATTCTTCGTGGGAAAATGAAACTGTGCTATTTTTTTATAAAGAGAAGGCATCACTTCAGTAGCCAGCAGATGATGCCATCTTTTACAGACGCTAAATAAGGGAGGAACTACGCAAGCCTCTAAGATAGGGAGCAGCAATTCATTGGGCAAGCTTTCAATAGAAATCGATGAGATAGGATGCATTTTATTTCCTTGGGTAGTGACAAATTTTTCAGCATTTTTATTTTTTTAAGACAATATAAAAAATTAAAAAGCAAGTCAAACGAATTCGTATCCTTATCAATGAAAAACAACTCACAGAGCCAAAAATTTGGCATATAGTTCTGCTTACTGGTAGCCTAATTTCCTAGAGCAAAAGTCTCCTCCAAGGCCTTGAATGACTTTTAAAGCATCATTTCTTTTTTTCCATCCAAGGCTTGTCCACTTCTTGGCTTAGCCTTCCTCCTCTCCTTGGAGATACTAAAAGATCTATACCCTGCATATAAGATGATCGATAGGAAGCTTGCCTATCAGCGGTGCCACGTAAAATCGCTAAGATGCTAAAGGTAATGATGTCGAACAAACTACAAATTTGGTTCGGTCGTTTCCTTGGAGCTTCTAATTTCTTAAATACAATAAAAATACTATTTGGCCTATGGGCATTCATTTACCCATCCTTCTTAAGGAAAAGAATGATAATCATATCCCTTGCTTTGCCAGCTTAAATCTTTTTGTAATTTTCTAATATTCCCTGGTTTTTTCACTCTTTTGCTACTGATAAAACAATATATTAATAATTAAGTATTTATTTTTAAACTGTTTTGAAATTGCAAATTAATAAAATAAGTTAATGCTTTTTATTTAAAAATAATTTTATAATAGTTTTGTAAACATAGTATCTTAATATTAATTTAATATGGTTATCTATGGATGATAGTTCGCGTAGCCCATTTGTCAGAGCCAACCTTGATACCTTATCTCTAGAGGGCTGGAATACCCTTGTTGGCCAAATGTTAGATAGTCAACAGGAAGCTGTCAAAAAAGATGGAAGAAAGTATATTTACTTAAACCCCCGCGAAAATGAAATTGCCTTAGGTCGTGAGAAGGAAGTTTCCTCGAGTTTTAAAAAACTGAGTCATGAAAAAATCATAAGAATTTCTATTAGTAAGTTACCTCCATATTTGAGCGAAGATCAAGTAATTGAAACGCAAAAGAATATAAACAAAATTTTTAGCACAAAAGAAACAACAACTCTTTCCAAAAAGTTTTTTAGCATTTTTAGTTCTTCTGCTTCTATTGGAAGTAAGCTACCTATCGAGATAGCTATAAATCATCGAGCTGTCCTTGGAGAGTTAGCAAGAACCCTACCAGAAGCTGTTCAAATTCTACGCTCTTTAGCAGGGCAGACGGGAATATATTTTCTACATCATACCGATTATAGTGAGGCTCCTCTTGCTCTAAAATTAATGCCCCATCCTATCACACATCTGATTGCTGATCATTTCTATAGAAAGCTAAATTTTTCAACCCCTCTTTATACAGCATTTCCTAGAGAATCAGAGTTAGGACAACTAGCTTTAAAGAAGCTAGAGGATTTGGCGTTAAATGATTTAAGAGAAAAGCATCACATGGCAGAAAATAGCCAAGAAGCAGAAATTTATGGAGGAAAAATTAGGCAACTAGAACATCAGCTAAAAAGTACTCAACATATAATGGTAATGAAGTATGTTCCAGGCACAACTTTTGCTGAGCTGCCGGTAGATGAATTGATGAAAGCCTTAACGCAAGAGAAAATTTTATTGGATATAGGAGCAATGATCTTTTTAGACGTATTATTACATAATACAGATCGCATGCATCCTGAAAGATCAAATAATTTAGATAATTTACTATTACAACCTGAGGCCTCAGAGGAGAGAAGAAGTATAGCTTTAATTGATCATGATTTTAAAGTTAATAGTGAAAATTGGACAACTATCGCTGAGACTCTTGTAAAGTTAGCAAAAGGGGAATTAACTGAAAAAATTATTGATAATTTATGCACATCTATTAATATTAAACTTAAAGATGATCCAGTAACAGCTGAACATTACCAAAAAAGTTTAAAAAAAGAGGATAAAATTAGATTTTTCTTACAAGAGGGTTTTCGTAAAGGAGCCCATAGTTTACTACAAGCTTGCGAAGACTCTGAAGTATTACCAGCATTATTAAATGTTTCTTCCTCTGGTGATCTCTCTTCACAAGAAGCAGTGCTTTCTGATAGGGTAGAAATATTCAAAGAACTATTAAAAATCATAAAAAAGAATTTCATTAATAAAATATAAGTAGGGAAAAAATGAGTGTACCTGTTAGAGGAGAATATCATGACTTGGCAGCTCGAGCAGATTTTTTAAAGAAGTTTACTTTAACATTTAGTAGCCCTTTAAAATTAAATAAAGATACCTATACGCGTATAAAGTATTATGCTCCCAAAGCTTTCAAAACCCATTTTCTATTTAATTTAGAGAAACTATATTATCAATTGATAAAAAAGAGCCATCCCGTTAATTATGAAAAATATAAGCTAATGATTAAGGATGTAGAAAAATATATAAAAATCAAACAACAACAGCTCACTTTACTAAGCAACAATCTATTGGTAGATGTACAGGACCCATGGCTATTGGCTTACACTCAAACTAAAAACATGTCTTTACAAGAAGCTAGTGAGCATCTACAAGACCTTTTATTTTCATGGGAAGAATTAGCCAAATATGAGCTTGAAGATTTTATTCCTTTAGACTTAAAAGACTTGGATGACTACATGCAGAAGCTAGAGGAAATTTATCGACCCTTATTAGAAAAAAGCTGCCCAGTTGAAGATAAGCCTTTAGAGAATCAAAAACTCAACGAGCTAGCTGATAGAATTTCTACTTTAAGAGATAAAATTGAACATCATAATTTTTCCGAAATTTCTCACCTATGTCAAAATATTCGGACTATTGTACATGTCACAAGTTAAGCTAGGATTAAAATTTAGGGTTGATAGATGGGTAGACAAACAAAATCCATAAAAGTTAAGGATAGTGATAAGTAAAGATGAGTGGGCCTATTGAGAGGTAATATCATCATTTGGCGCGTGGGGCAAGTTTTTGTAAAAGGTGCCAGAGTAGAGCGAGTTTAAAATGCAATTCTGCAGGCATCTATAAATTTAAAGATGCTTGCAAATTGCTAGTTTTTCTAGGGGCTGCCCTTTTTGATTCATATTGATTCCTCCGCCTCAAAAATTTAAGAAATACTATCCCCAGATCGCTTACATATAAAAAATTTTATAGATAATAGCTTACCTAGTACGCATTGTAGGTACGGCTTCTGCCAGAAAAGCTAGAATCGATCTTGCTTGCCGATAAAAAGTTTTTGACACCACGATGTAATACTTCCTTTCCTCTTGTGCCATACGCAGGCTAGCTACCTAAGAACAACTTACGTACAATGGCTAGGTTTCTTAAAGCTTCTTCTACGCGGTCGATAAGAAAAGCCTTAAAGGGCTAGCTGATAAAATCTCTTTAGTAAGAGTCAAGATTAAAAATCAAACTCTGGTAAAAATTTCTCTCTATTTTAAAATGTCTAATTCTTACATTTTATTAATAACTAAAACAAGCAAAGCTAATTTTTTTTAATTTAAAAGCTATTCCTAGTAGATGGCTAATTTAAAGATAACTAAATAGCAAGCTAAGATCCAATGCTTGCTATTTAGTCTCTTTTTTAAATTATCGTGTAGCTTTAACGAACGGGACAGGCACCTGTTGCACAAGCAGCTTCTAACTCTTCATCACGCATTTCAATGCCTGAATAATCGATATCTTTCAACTTAGCCACATAGGTATCATAGTTTTCCTTAGTGACCACTTCCTGCGGTAAATAAGCATATCCTAGGTCTTCGGCATTTTTCGTAGGATCATTACGAAATAAGAAGGAAACCCCTACATAAGTATCCCAATTTTCTAACAGCCAGTCAATAATAGCAGGAACCTCGGAAGGATCGTAAGAGATAGTATTGGAAACATTCTGCTCACACCAGGTTTCTTGTAAAAGCTTATACCACTCGAGCTGATAAACAGCCGAATCAGTGTTTACCTCTACTTCTTCCACTTTACCATTCTTTCTGGTGACCATCATCCGCGTAAACGAAATGTTCTCAAATTTTACAGGAAATTTAACAAGTACAGATTCTGGTTCGTAAGGTTTTTCTACCACCGTATAACCTGCAGCTCGAAAACGTCCCACTAAAGGATCATGCTTAGAATAAGTAATATTATTAAAAATATATTTTCCTAGCGGCAAATGCACTCCTTCTGGCACTTCCCCCCATTCTTCTGTTCCCATGATTTTGCTTAAAGTACCACTAGGTTTCACACAAGTGACGTTTTTAGGCAAAGGAGAATTAAGCTCATTAGCCATGCTATAAGCTGCGCTTACGGTGATATTACGCATACGCTTGTAATCATAGGCAGTCAGATCACTTCTTGCACGAATGCCTGTTAAGCCCACTCCACATAAGTGAAGAAAATCATTATTGAGATGCCAAGCTTCTTGAAGAATTTCATCTCTTAAGTTAACCATTGTTTGACGGTAGTTCATTCTGCCGGCTAGATAAAGAGCTCTCTCTAAACCAATTTTATCCCCTTTAAAAGCTAATACATTTACCTCGGTTAAGTTGCAAAAACTTTTATTACCTAGAAGAATTTCTACACAAGGATTACAGCCTTTAAACCAAGGTGCCCGTCTTTCAGCTTCCATGGCATTAATAAAACCAGGTTCGGATCCCCCCGAATCCATCATGAGTTGAAAGAGGCTTTCTAATTCTGCTTTGGTTGGTTTCTGGCGAAAAAGAAGGCTATTATTAGATTGCTGACGATGAGCATTCCCTTTAAGCCACCATTCTTTTTTTGCTACCGCAAACTCTTCCCATTCTGGTTGGGCATATTCAAATAGCGCTATCTGGGCTGAGCGGCGGCTAGAAAGAATGGTACCCAGCCAGTTGACGATATCTAAAATATCAATACGAGTCAGAAGCTGATCGGCACGGTCGGATAAAATTTTAGCAATCGCTTTAAAAGCTTTAGCAATTTGCTCATCTCCCGATGAAATCCAGCCATACCCTTTAAGGCGTGTCCCTGCAGGTCGGATCTCCGAAAAATCAAGTACTAAAGTTCTAGCAGGATATTTACCTGCCACCAATTTACCCACAGCTTTTGCCCAAGCAATCGCTGAATCTCCGACTTTAATTGTCCATGTCTTCGTTGCAGAATCATAAGTTTCTACATTATTCTGCTCGCCACCTTTGCCTGTTCGATTAGAACGAATCACCCGAATCTCTTGCAAAGGTCTACGAAAACCATTTAGAGTGCCAGTAATAGGCCTAAAGCCTACACCACAACCTTGTAACAAGAGCCAAAGCACATCGACAATATCATAGACTGTTTCCACATGGGTATAAGAACAATTAAACATGCTAGACTCACGTTTACGGCTCAACTCCGTTCCACCCAACCATAAAGTTCTGCCGGCAGGTGCTACTTGACGATTAAGAATAAGCCCGCGTAGCTCTTCCAATTCGTCATCCTCGCGATCACTCAGATCACGCCCTAAAGCTCTTTCCCACAGCCAGTGCTGATGGCTAATTACTCGTTCAACAACTTGATCCCAACTTTCTAGCAAAGTTTCTCCCTCATTAATAGGGCGATGATATGTTCTCAAAGCTGTGGCCATAGCCCTTGCTGTTGGTTTTGTCATGATCTTTAATCCTTCCATAGATAAAATATTTTAAAGCTCTCTCTTTCTCTCTTTTCTAAAAACACAAGATGTTGTGGTATAAAAGCAAAAAACCACTACTGCTTGTGTTTTTAAACGTCCAAGGTATCTCTCTTTTTGCCTTAAAAGTCAATATCGACTTTTTTTTTAAATCCTCCTTAGAAGAAAAGGGAAAAGAGCTTTTAAGTTGTTGATTCTAAAAGAGCTAAAACGGATTAAAAAAACCTTTTTTCAGTTACTTATAGCGTTAAGAATAAAGAGCTTAAGTTCAATAAAAATACTTTCCTTTTTTATTTAAACATTTTCACAAGCTCTATAAGTTTGGTATCTTTAAGGTGGATTGGATTTTCTAAAGCATGAGAAGCTCTTTGCTTTAAAATTTTTTGAATTTTTTGCTCTTCTTGCTCTTGATCTAATAAATGATAGTAGTCGGCGCAGATTGTCAAAAGCTCTTGAAAGTCTTCTTCTGTCTCAAGCATAGGAAATGTTTGACGGACAAGTAGACGAAATAGTTCAGGATTGCCTCCATTAGATAAAAAAGTAAGGACTTCTAAGCTCAAATCTAAATCCTGCGCTTTTTTAATGCTTTGAATGATATGTAAGATCATTTTATCCGAGTTTTCGGGGTCAGAATGATAAAAAAGACGCGCCCGTAAAAAATCAAACCAAGCTACATCCTTACAATAAGGTCCAAAACTCTCTAGCAGATCAGCCGCATAAGGATAATGATGGCCATCAATCTGCTCTGCAATATAATCATATAAAAATGTTTCTAAATCATGGGCACACCCTTGCGATACGCTTTCGAATATCTTTAACGGGTCAGCTCCCTCATCAGCATGCTTACCAAGAATCATTTCTAGATTAGCCATTGCATCTTGAATGTCTGCTGGATAAGCACATTTCCCTTGATCATAAGCAAAAATTTGATGATCTAATTCATCGCAAAAAATAGATAAACAGGGTTTTTCATTTACAAAACGGCGCCATAATTCGAAAACCACTAAATATATTTGATCTTGCTCACTTGCCTCTAAATTTAAATCTGCGACTAAACCCTCGCACAATTCCTCTGGTGAATCCACATCTTGCGCCAACGCCAGCAGGGAAATTTTATCTAAAGCCATATCTTTTTGACGTAATCTGTCAAATAACTCTTCATGAGAAAGAAGACGATAATCTTCAACTTGCCAAGGTTGCACCTGGGTATTAGGATTTAACAACCAATTGATACGCAAAGAATTAAACAAAGCACGTTGCTCAATATTCATAGGAGTATGCCACCCTTTTTTATATAAAAAATCATATCATATTTATAATAAAAAATCTAGGTAAGTAAGCAAGAAAGATAAAGAGGTTTGGAGGCGAAAGCGCTATTAAAGTTAAATTAAAAAACAGGCGAAAATTTAAAGGAATAAAGGAGCTATCAACATTTAATAATTTCTAACTTGGGAAAGGTGCTTTTCCATTTGATGGACCCGATCTTGCAGCTCTACAAACAACCCTTCTAAGGCTCGGCATTTTCTGTCAAATTCTAGAGTGTTTTTTAAAGTACCGTCTAGAGTGTTTTTTAGAGTAAGAGAAGAGTTGCTTAAAACAGGGCAAAAGTTTGAGCTTGGTAAGCTCCATGACTCTGAATTACTTTCACTCAGCGGTGGCCTATCACTGTCTTGTGCTATCATTCTTTTTCTCCAAAAGTAATGTGCTGACTAGAATATCAAAAAATTCATATTAGTGACAAGCGCAAACTAAGAACTACAAATAGGTAAAAGCTATGCAAAATGCTCATGAGTTTAAGGTAGCTTAGCCTCTTACAAATATTTTCAATCCAATTTTTAAGGCCTTAAAAAGCGAATAGATTCTTGAGAAATGAAACCTATTAAATGATCGGGGGTTCGTATTTTTAACACCCTTCCTTGTTTGCCAGATTCCAACACCTCTACTTTACATCCTCCTCTTAAAGGTTGCAAAGTGACTAAAGCCGAGTTAAGATTTTTTTCTCCATATAAGTGGGTCGCATGAATCAAAACACCTTCTATAGGCTCAAAATATTGGCTATAAATGATGCTACAAAAAAATAAGGCGTTTACAAGCGCTACGCTACCCACCAGAAGTTTTAGCCCTACATAATTTTTCCATACCAATAAAGAGGCCAGGCTACATAAAAGAAAAGTAAAGACACATAAAATTTCTAAACACTCGGGTAAAGAAAAATAAAAGTGAAAGAAAAAAAGTTTTTTAAATAAAGAAGGTGACTGAGTAGGAGGGATCTTCAACTTAGCAAGCGTTTCTTTTAATTTAAACTCAACCTCAAGATCGCGTGGCCTTAAGCGCTTAGCCTGATAGAAATAAAAAGCCGCCCAGGGATATTGCTCAAGATTAAAACAGGTTTCGGCCAAGTTACTATACAGGGCACCATTGCCCTGCAGAGGGCAATAAAGCTTATCTAAAGAATGATAAATCATCAGTAATCTGTTGAGGGCTTGGCGGCGATGAAAAAAATTGTTAGATTGCGCAGCTTCTTGATAGGCTGCACGCGCTTGCTCTAAGAGGGGGACGGAAGGATGGGAAAAAGGAAAGATGAAAAAATTTAAGAGAGCATATCCCGCTGCTAGGCTTACCAAAACATAAAAATAAACAGTTTTATTAACCATACTTAATCTCTTGGAGTTTTTTGTACAACCGCTGACATTCTTCTAAAGCTTGGAAATAGAGCTTTTCATCTGACCCTGCGCCACTATAACGCTGAAAATCTATAGA
Source organism: Neochlamydia sp. EPS4 (assembly GCF_000813665.1). Lineage (NCBI taxonomy): Bacteria > Pseudomonadati > Chlamydiota > Chlamydiia > Parachlamydiales > Parachlamydiaceae > Neochlamydia > Neochlamydia sp. EPS4. The sequence continues at coordinate 8,817 of NZ_JSDQ01000098.1, forward strand.
CAACAGCAAAGCACGTACTTCGCCCGCAACCCCCTCCAAAGGCAGATCTACTCCTAGAGCTTCTTGGTGATTAATTAGGCCGCATTCAAATAATTGCTGGATTAACAATCGATGAAGCAATTCAAAAAAGAGAGGAGAATTTTGAGGAGCCTTCAACATTTCTTTATATATGCATAGGCTCGTTTTCTTTTTTACTTTCCTTCCTTGAATTTTCCATGAGATTTGTAATTTATATTGCAGCCCTACTACTCCTAAACTTAAAGGAATTAACCCTATTACCCACCAAGAACCCAAAATTTTATTCTTTAAATCTGCAGGTTCTAAAGATCGCATGGCATAAAAAGCTAAAGGAGGCAGAGGCTGATAGCTTTTTATCCATTCTGCTAACGTCTCCTGGCTTTGAAAGTTTATAGGGGGAGAAGAGACCCGATCAGTAGGCAAAATATTCCGGCTAGGAGAAATAGTAAGAGCAATAGGAGGGCTATGCAAAATTTTATACTGCTCGCTCTTAGGATCAAAATAAGAAAATTGAATAGAAGGTAGGCTTTTAATCTCTGCAGAAAGAGGATAAAGCTTTATCTCAAAATATTTGCTATCATCTTCTTTTCTACCTACCGCAGGAAGGTCATTTTCTTTAAAAAGGCCACTAAAGCCTGGTTGGCAGCAAATTTCAGGAAGGGAAACGCTATCCCAATTCGAGGTTTTGCCTTTAATGCTTACCCTCACAAAAACTGGATCTCCCTCGTTAAGGGTTGCCACACTCAGTAAGTTTATATCCATCGTAAATTCTCCAAAAGCTCCATTAAAAGAAGCTGGCTGATCTTCTAACGGAAAAGGTTTTACGATGAGTTTAACAATGGGCGCCTGAGAGCTAAGATGAGTGGCTGTAAACTGTTTATTGCCTCTAGCATCTTCCACATATACCACTCCTTCGATCCTAGAAGGCCCCCAAGCATAGTCTCCAGGTTTAACCGCTTGAACTTGCTGAGAAATTTCAAAAAAGCTTAAATCTTTTTCTGTCCAGGTGCGGATATCGGGACGGCCTACTTTCTGCAACCCTTCAGCTTCCAACATAGGCAATACTTCTTTTAAAAGAGCGATATTGCCTTTATATATATAGCGATAAACTAATTTTGTTTCTTGGCCTGGATATAATTCTTTAAGACCTTCGCTATAAGCCTGCAGCTGAAGAGTAGACTTAAGGTTTTCATCCGATGATACTAAAGGAGAGGCAAGTGGAGCTTGAATTTCATAAGTAATAGGCAAAGTTTTAAAGGTTTTCCCATCCACTTTTAAAGATAAAGAAGAAAGTGTGTAGGTTCCTTGATTTTGAGGAGGCAGAGTAAATTGATAAATGCTGACGGTTAATGGACTGTCGGGAGAGATTCTTACACTTCGTAGCAAATCAATCTTTAAAAATCGATCGTTTAAAAGGGCACTTGATTCCTCTACTTTCTGATCGCTATTATGCGTAACTTCTAATGTGCCTTTTAAGGGCCACCCTTGATGCAAAGTAGCTGGATCAAGAAAAGCACTTACAGAGATATTTGCTAAGACAGAAGATTGAATCAAGATAAACCCTAAAAAACCTAGAATCCACTTCAGTTCCAAACGATAAAAAAGAAAAGCTACCATGGCTTTAAACCTTCTTTGATGAGAGCAGGTTGAGAAGGCAATGGTTGATCTTGCGTATTCATCTGCTGAATCAAACGTGCCATCTCTTCAAAAGATGATTGAAAAAGCTGAGGAGATGAAGTTTGTAAATTGGGTTCCATAGAGCACTTACCTGTTTTATTAGGTTCTTTCATCTTTGTGAGGGCCTCTTGCCAGATAGCCAACACTTCTTCCTGAGCCTTCACAAGTTGAGGTAAATCTAACGACGAAGCTTGAACAAGGTCTACGATTTTTTTAGCCAGCGTATTTCCTTGCTGAAATAAAGGAAACACTTCGTTCCAGGGAGAAAATTGACAACGTTCTTCCCTCCCCGCTGAGGAAGCTCTGGCATTAAACTTTGCAAGTTGCTGGGCATAGGCAGCTTGATGAAAATAGGAAGAAAATGTTAGCAAATATTCCTGGGAGGAAAGAATAAACAAATCTGCCTCACGCGCGGTTTGAGCTTGGCTTTCTTGCAAACGAGCGAGAAGTCTTGCCTGAGCTAATGCATGCCTCTGTTCGCCTATAGCAGCTTCAAGGACTAGATCTGGACGAGCATGAATATCTGCGTGAAGAATTAAAAGCACACGCCTTAACTGCTGAAAAGATTCATTAAAATACAATTGAGCTTTTAAATCTTGCAAAAGTTGAAGCTGGTCAAAACTCGCCTGTAAATTGTTTTCGATAGCCTCCATACCAGCTTTAAGCCTTTCATGTTCTGAGGGCAAGGAAATCCTATCCAGTTTTTGCTTTAAGAAAAGCAGCGTATTAAATTCTAAAGGATCTTGTAAAGCGGCTAGTGAAAAATCATTTAAAAGACTGGCTATATTCTCTTGAAAAGAATCTTGCGCAAAAAGAAGATGCATAAAATGCTCTAGCCCCTCCATTGCTATTTCTAGGCTAGCTTCAGCGGCAGTAAAATCGCTCTTTGAAATTAAGGGAGCTATCTGATTAAAATGTCTGGCAGCTCTTTCCAATAAGGAAAAATTTTTATCTCTCTGCAGTTGAAGGGTAAGTGCTTTCCATAGCGGAAGCCAACTCATTACATGCCTTTTAAAAAGATCTCGATATTTGTTTTCTAAAGAAGCTGTCAGAGGGTTTTCCAACAAAAAATTAAGATCTTGCTTGAGCAGCTGCAATCCTGTTGCTAACCAAGGAAGACTTTGTGGGGGTGCTGCCTGCACCATAAGATTCTCTCTAGCTTTTTCGCGTATGTCCACCATAACCATTTTGGAAAAAGTAGCTGCTCGGCCTAAAGGATAAGCCTTTTGACACTCATCTTGCCCGCTAACTTTTAATAGTTGACATTCAGCTTCTTGAACTAAAGGAATTTTTTCTAGAAAACGTTTAAAAAAGTAAAGCGCTCTAAAATAAGAATCTTGAAGAGGTGACGAAAAAGCCTGCGGAACTTGGCTTAACCTCTCCCCCTGATAGAAGTTAGCAAGAGCAAGATTTCTAAGGACACGATACCTTAATAAAGGCGCGCTAGTCTTGTCCCTCGATAAAGCCTGCAATATCTCGATAGCTTCCTCTTGCTTTCCTTGTGCCGCCAAAGCAGTCCCTAAATTATAGGTCACCACACTTTTTTCCCATGCAGATAGATCTTCTGCTAGCATTTTTTGATAGATATTGGCTGCTTCAACATAATTTTTAGCTGAAAAATAATCGGCTCCCCGTTGCATCGACTCCTGCAGATTTTCCATAGCAGTAAGTTTGCTTAAGAAAAAAAAGCAGATGAATAAGAGGGCTGAAAATTTATTTAAACGAAAAGAAGAAGATGAAGAAAGAGCAGTATCGGGCCATAATAGGTAAAAAGCCAACAAGAGGATAGCTAAACTTAAAGGAAGCTGGTAATAGGAATCATATTTTAAATCTTCTTCAACATTTAAGGCTTGCCTTGTCTCACTAAGAGAAAAAGTATCCACTTTAGAAATTTGAGCAGCAAGATCCTCTGCGATAGCAGTAGCAGGAAAAGCATAGCCTGCGTAATAGCGTCCCTCCCCTTTTTCACTTAAAGCTTTCAAAATATCTTCGTTTAGATGGGAAATGATTCTTTGGTTTTTATTCATTACATGAGGAATTTCTAGACCTTCCAATGTGCCTACACCAATCGTATGAATGGATGTTTTTGGCAGAGAACCTAATAAAGCCTCTAGCTCCTTGATATAATTTAGACGAGCTCTTCCCTCTAACTCTTCCAGGCGATTATCGCCACCATCAGAAATGATAATAATAGTTTTAATAGAAGAGGTTGAAGATGTTAGATAATGTTCATGCAGATAGCGAAGCATATCTTTTAGATCAGTTCCACTTACATCACCTTCATTAATCGTTAAATGCTGTAGCATGAGCCGCATAAAGAGGTAATCCATAGAAGGCGGAGATAGCTTGGTCACCTCTGAAGTAAACCCATAAAGCGATGCTGACTGCCCTTGCAGGCGGCTTATTACCTGATCAGCAATATTCTTAGCATTCTCTAAACGACTTTCGCCTAGTCGTCCATCTAATAGGCTCATCGATGCAGAAGCGTCGATCAAAAAAACAACTTCATGAGGTTGCATACGCTTAACGTCATGCGTTTGTTGAAGGTGTTCTATCGCCTCTTGAGAATAATGGGGATGGCCTTTAGGCTGCATTAAAGCTAAGCAAAGGAACATCCAAGCTCCACATACTGCCGCTACCTTTAAGCCCCAGCTAAGCTTAGACTGGGCCATTAATACATAGGGCAGTTTGTCTTTACTCGTATAATGAGCAAAGATTTTTAGACGGTGGCAATAAAGCCTCCAAAATAATAAGAAAAATAGGACAATAAAAAATAGTAAATAGCTTGCTTGGGGAAAAGTATAATAAAGCCCCTTAAAGTTCATGGAACCTTCCTTAGAAGAGTCGTTTGCAAGACAATAGCAAGCCATACCATTAACATTCCGCCAGCTATTAAATAGGGAGAAAATGAAATCTGCTGATAGATAGGAGGCTTTCCTCCCGCAAACTCTTGCGAAAGAAGAATACTTTTTTCTAGGCGATCAATCGTGGCATATACCGTTTTCATCTCCCCAGGATCATTTAATATAAATAAACGTCCTCCCGTCAATTGCGTAATTTCTTCCATTTGTCGCCGCTGAGAAGATAGCTGATCAGCATAAATCCTAGGATCAATATTGATAAAATAAAGGCGCACCCCCTTTTCTTTTGCAAAAACTGCCGCCTCTTTTAGTCCTAAATTACGCCAAAGGCTATTTTTGTCTAAAATATTAGGATCTTGCAGGCCATCTGTCACTAAGATAATAATAGAATTTTTTATGTTATAAGCAGGCTGGTTTTTTTGAGCTAAATGATTAGCATAATACTTGGTAGCAGCAATCATGCTAACAGTTTTGTAAATCGCATAACCCATGGCCGTGCCATTATCTTCTTGTTTTTTTACTACCTGGATATGAGCTAAAGCTTTTAAAATCTGTTGATGGTCTAGGGTCAAAGGAGAAAGAATATGAGGCACTCTAGCAAAGGTGATGAGTCCTATAAGATCGTTAGCTCTTCCTTTTAAGCCTGCTGAAGGATTTCCTTGGATAAATTCTTTTGTGACTTGTTTAAGGAGAGCTTCTTTGGAAATATTTTGTCGTTTACTGTCAAGGGTGGCTGTCACCTCTTCTGCCATAGAGCCAGATTGATCAAGCAATAAGTAAATAGCGATTCCCTCCGTGGGAAGAAAATTTTTATCGCCTTTTTCAGCCACAGCTAAAGGAGGCCTGCGCACAAAAAGATGCGGATTTGTTAAAGCGACTAAAAATAAAATTAATCCGCCCCCATGAAGCCAACGAGGAAGCTGAGAGAAGGTGGTTTTCCATCCAGCGTTAAGAAAAGAAGGGTGTAGATGAGAAAATAGTAGGGACGATTTTCTCATTTGTTCTTTTTTCCTTGCTAGGCCATAACATAGGCTAAGCAAAACCAATGCTAGTATGGATCCCCAAGGATCGATTTCAAAAGAAATATTTTGCATACACTTACTTTATTACAGATGGGTATAACAAAACATAGATAAAGGATAAATAAGATAATGACGTTTCTTAAGAGAGCAAAGATAGCCCTATCATTGTAAGCGGTCATGGGGGTATCTCTACTTAAGGCATTGATTTAAGGACCTACTACAAATCAGAAGGACAGTAAATAGAGAAAAAACAGCTATTTGTAAGCATTTCTGGCTTCGCAGATGCCAACAGAATCGCATCTAAAGCTGGTTATCCCTCCCCTAGCCGCCTATATCTTCAAAAACCAGAAAACTATAATTATTCCCAGTGAATACAGACTTCCATAAAGACATGAGAATGAGGGACTAATTTTATTTTATAGATTTTTGAAAAAAAAATTTATTCGGGGATCTAAAAATCAAATTTTCTAAAAAGCTTTATCCTCTAGATAATGCGTATGCTAAGCAGATAGGCTCAAAAGCTCAATTTAAAAAAGCTATGTTCACCCTATGAGAAAGTGTTATACCACCTTGATAGGAGATTAATCTACTCAGCCTGTAGTCTAGCTTGTTTAGTTAATATTTTAAGGCTCTCCCTGTTTATCCTCAGCATTTCTTTCCATAAAAAACTAAAAATAATCAGCTACCCGCTGAGGTAAAAGCTCAAATATGACCTATAAAAGCCTCATCGATGATTAAACAAATCCCACGGATGAGGTAAGAGAAGAGCAATCAATTTTCAAATAAAAGTGGCGTAACTTTTATTCCCTGACTCCCAAAGCCTCTAACAAACGCTCAAGATCGTCGAGGTTAAAATAATCGATAGAAATACGACCCTGCCGCCCCCTTGCGCGGATAAAAACTTTAGTGCCTAATTTATACTGCAGTTTTTCTGCTAACTGCTCTAAATAAAAATCACGCGTTTCATAAGAGAGTTTTTTTTGCTTAATTTTTTGCTTAAGTTTTTGCACCGCTTTTTCAGCTTCACGCACACTTAAACTCTCCCTTAGAATCAGTTCATGCAAATAAACTTGCTTTTCGGCTCCTTCCACCGCTAAGATAGCTTTAGCATGCCCCATGGTAATTAGATTTTTACTTAAGCTATCTTGTATAAGATTAGGTAAAGACAATAAACGTAGATAATTAGCAATCGTCGAACGTTTTTTTCCTACCGATGCGGCTAGCTTTTCTTGGCTAAATTTAAATTCTTCCATCAAGCTGGATAGGGCTTTAGAAATCTCGATAGGATTTAAATCCACTCGCTGAATATTTTCAATCAAAGCAGCTTGGGCAGAAAGTATATGACTTGACGATCGCACAAGCACAGGAATTTCAAGTAAGCCTGCTAGCTTGGCAGCACGCAAACGCCTTTCTCCTGCCACCAACTCATAATGCAAAGAATTTTCCAAAGGTCTAACAATAGGTGGATGAATTAAGCCCACTGCTTTTATAGATTCGGCCAATTCTTTTAACTCAGCTTCAGCAAACTGCCGTCTAGGCTGAAAAGGACTTATATCAATATGATCGAGCGGCACATTCCGCAATTCTTCGAACAAAGAAAGTTTTTCCTGGGAAACATTCATACGTTTTACTTTTAACTTTACAATAAATAAACATGTTATATGATATTCGTTCGAGACAGCGCAAAAATCAAGCAAAAAAGTCCTCAACTATGAAAAAAAACCTAAACCGCCCATCCCTCTCCTCCGATACGCCCCTCTCTTGGTCAGATGCTCTCCTAGCGCATCCTTTTACTCAATGGGCCTCTGATAACGGAAAAATCCTTCTTTATTCTTTTTTGGGGCTTATCATTCTAGTCTTTATTCTCTTCCAATTTATATGGCGACATCATGCCGTTTCTGAAGCTGATTTTGTACGCGCTGAGAAAGAATTTTCTCTTTTTACCTCCTTTAAAGACATTAGCGATCCTGCTGCAGAAGTAGAAGCGCTAAAAAATCTTCATGCAATCATGGCAGCGCATCCCGAATTATACCCCAAATATGAAGGATTAATTGCTGAAACATTATTATTAAGAGGAAAAAATGAAGAAGCTAGTCTGTATGCAACCTCAGCAATTAAACGGACAGCCTATGAGAATGATCCTTTCTATACCAGCTATGCCCAGGCAACCCTTTTACTGGCTAACGAAAAATATGAAGAAGGCTTAAAAGCAGCACTTAACCTAAGAAATCGGATGTTAGAACAGGCACAAGCCTTCAAAGATACACCAGAAAAACTGCAATATGGAACTTTTTTGTATGCTCTTAACTTATTAAGAATAGCCATGCTGCAGCAACAGTTGTCTCTTTTTACAGATGAGCTTGCCACCTGGAAAGAATGGGAAGAGCTAACACTAAAAAGCCATGAAGGCACCCTTCCTTTTTATTTAAAAGGCCAACTATTTTTATCCTTTAACAATTTATTATCTGAAGGGAAAGCTTCATTGGCTGATTATATAGAGGCAAGAAAAAAGTTGATAACAAAATAGCGGATAAAACTTGCTAAGATTTTTTTTAGGCTGCTATAACAAATTATATCATGCATAAGTTTAAATAGGCATGAACTCTAGAGGATTTCCTAAATTTTATTCCCTCTAGAGCCCTAGAGAACCAGACGAAAAAGAGTACAGAACTATAAAGGTTCTAGCTGATTTTTTAAGAATGAGAAGTATAAAGAAGTTATAAATAAAAAATTATGCCTATTTATTTTAAGAAAAATGGTAGGTTAAAGAATGAATAGGAAAGATTAATCAATAGGTTGCATAATTTAAATTTTTTGAGATTTTTTATCTAAAAGGTTGGATTTACAAAATATAACCTCAAAAAAAAGCAAAAAATATAAAGCGCCGACTTTGAAATCTCAATCAAAATTTTGAGACCACAAACGAGCCTTCAATCATTGAAAAGGTTTTCCTCTTAATCGCTCTATTAAGGCAGGTGGAGAAACAATGGTGAGTGTTGAAAATAGTTCATTTACTTTTAACGATATCCTCGAACAAACTGAGGAAGAGAGCTTTCTTCCTGCATTGAACGTAATCGTTAATAAGCGACATACAATAATAAATAACACTCCACCTCTTTCTGCAGCGTCGGACTTAGCAATGACCGCCGTGGAAGTAAAAGGAATGTTTACTGTTTCTTTCTGAATAGGGAAAAGAATACCCCCATGCTATGACGGTTACCTTTCAGTAGCCGTCTTAATTTTTTGGTATGCCAAACTCCTAGCTTATCGGCTATGCCAAACTAGGAAGCAAGTTATTAGAAAATTATTAAGCCTAATAGGCTAAATTACTTTTGGTTAAAATGGGCTTATGCCTTCCTATTTTTAATTTCTGCAGCTCGGTAAACCCTATATAAAAACCAAAAATAGATCCCTTCTGCCCAAATAAATTCCTAGTACTTGATCAACCTTTCAACCAAAAATAAAAAAGTGCTTTTTCTAGCTAAAAAAGACTATAAAGCAATTTATCCTTTTATTAGCTCTGTAGGCTTTAGCTACATATTTATAAACCAGGCTTTTAACCAAAAGACTTAAAAAGAGTAATAATTAATCCATTAAAATTATGCATGAGAAAATCAAGAGATATGGATCCCTTAAGCTTTAGTCAATGGACCTCGATTAACCTTGCCTCGCAAGATTCCTCCATTCTTATTAATCCCGTTCCTCTTTTTACAAATGTGCAGCTTAAAAAAGATTATTCCCAGCTAGTTATTATCTCGGATGCTAATGTTTATCCCCTTTACGGACCTTTCCTTATCCAGCAATTTCCCTGCAGTCAAATAAATAAAATTATTATAGCCCCAGGAGAAAGATCTAAAAGCCTGCAAACTGCTAATTATTGCTGGCAAGAACTGCAACGCTTTGAAATAGATCGCCATGCTTTGATTATAAGCCTAGGAGGGGGCGTGGTTACTGATTTAGCAGGCTTTGTAGCCTCTTGCTATATGCGGGGTTTAGATATCATCCATGTCCCTACTACTTTAATGGGAATGGTGGATGCGGCTATAGGAGGAAAAACAGCGGTAAACTTTAAGGGTAGTAAAAATCTGATTGGTAGTATTCATCCTCCCCGCCAGGTATGGATCTTTTCTTCTTACCTTCAATCTCTTCCTGCAGAAGAGTTTAGCGCTGGCTTAGCTGAAATAGTTAAATATGGGATTATTCAAGGTCCTCAGCTGTTCGAGCGATTAGAAAAAAATACAACAGCCATTCTTGCTAAAGATTCTCAATTTATGCATCTTCTCATCGTCGAATGTTGCAAAATTAAAGCCTTTATCGTAGAAAAAGATGAAAGAGATTATGGCATTCGGGCGACTTTAAATCTGGGACATACCTTTGCACATGCCATCGAGGCGGCTATGGACTATCAAATTTCGCATGGCCATGCAGTCTCTATAGGATTAAGTTGCGCTTTTTATACCAGTAAAATTTTAGGTTTTATTGAGCAAGCTCTCATTATTCGCTTGCATAATTTGCTCAAAAGCTTAAACTTGCCCCTTTCATTACCAGAAGAGCTGTCAGAAGAAACTTTGATTAGCTATATGTATAACGATAAAAAAACAGTGAAAGGAAAGCTAAATTTAATCTTAGTGAAGAAAATCGGTAGCGTAGAAAGTATAGAGGCAGTTGAACCTAAGCTTATCTTAACAGCTTTAAAGCAAAAGAAAGCAGAAAAAGAACTTGAATGAGTTAAAAAACCTTGTTATTCTCTGCGCTCAATCTCTTTTTGAAACGCAAGGCCCCTGGATTAATAATTTCTTTGCAAACAGCATGGGAAATAAGGGAAGCTGCTTTAAAGAATATATTTGCAGCCCTTTTAAGAGTTCGGCTCATAGGGAAAATTATAACCTATTCTATAGCAAATTATAGTTTGGCAAAAGGCTAAATGTAGAAATTTATGCGACTATCTTCTATTTAGCGGCCGTACTGCCCAGGATAAGGATAAAAAACCTGGGTAACTATTTGAGGTTTTAAAAAGAGAAAGACCCCACTTTTTTAAGATGGGCCTCGTGGGACTTAAACTATAAAAAAATATAAAAAACACGCTTTCCTTCGGCGTGCCAGATAGAAAAAAAATCAATAACTATAAATTGTCTATCTTTTTAATAAGCTGTAATAGTAAAAAGCAGTAAAAAGTATCTTTGTTAAATATATAAAAAGGTTGTTTGAGGCAAGAATGGCAAAATCTTTAATTATTGTCGAGTCACCAGCGAAAATTAAAACGCTCCAAAAATTTTTAGGACCTCATTATATTTTCGAATCTTCGCTAGGACATGTACGTGACTTACCAGAAAAAGAATTCGGTATCGATATTGAGCATAATTTTGAGCCTACCTATATTATTATGCCTAATAAAGACCAGGTCATTCAACGACTAAAAAAAGCTGCTAAAGGTTGCGATACAGTTTATCTATCTCCTGACCCTGATAGGGAAGGAGAAGCCATTGCCTGGCATATTAGCCAAATCCTTCCACCTCAAACCAATATCAAACGTGTCTCTTTCAACTCAATTACTAAAGATGCTGTAGTTAAGGCACTTAGCCAGCCTCGACCTATCGATGAAGCCCTAGTCAATGCCCAGCAAGCCAGACGCCTTTTAGACCGCATTGTAGGCTATAAAATTTCCCCTCTTCTGAATCGACGCATTCATCGAGGAAAAGATAGCTTTGTATCGGCCGGCCGCGTGCAATCGGTAGCGTTAAAGTTAGTCGTCGATCGAGAAAAAGAAATTGCAGCTTTTAAGCCCATTGAATACTGGAATATTGGAGCTATCCTTAGAAATGAGTTAGAAGAACGTCAGTTTCGCGCCAACCTTTACTCTGTAGATGGTAGAAGAGTTGAAAAAGAGGAAGTAGAAGGTAAAAATTACTTAATCATCGATAATAAAGCTACAGCAGATGATATATTAGCACGGATGAAAGATAAACCTTATCAGGTAGCTAACGTAGAAAGAAAGGAAAAACGCCGTTATCCTGTCCCCCCCTTTATTACCTCAACCTTGCAGCAAGAAGCAAGCCGCCATTATGGATTTTCTTCGGCCAAAACTATGAACATAGCTCAAGGCCTTTACGAAGGTATTGACCTAGGAAATGAAGGTGCAGAAGGCCTGATTACCTATATGCGTACGGATTCTGTACGTATTTCTAATGAAGCCCTTGGCTCTGCGCGGGAATATATCCTAGAAAAATATGGTAAAGATTATCTTCCTGCTGAAGCTAAACAATACTCCACCCAAAAAAGCGCCCAAGATGCTCATGAGGCCATCCGACCTGCTAACTTAAACCATGCGCCAGAGAAAATTCAGCCTTATTTGAGCCGAGAGCAATTCTTATTATATCAATTAATCTGGAGACGCTTTATTTCTTCCCAGATGATGCCAGCTATCTACGATACAGTTTCAGCGGACATAAAGGTAGGAAAAGATATAATTTTAAGGGCTACAGGATCGGTCATCAAATTTTCTGGTTTTCTAGCTGTATATGAAGAAAAGAAAGATGATGACGACAAAGATGAAGAGAGCCGCCAGTTACCTAACCTGCAGGAAGGTCAAAGCTTACAACTTATCCAATTAACTTCTGAGCAAGCCTTTACGCGTCCTCCCCCCCGTTACACAGAAGCTTCTTTGGTTAAAGAATTAGAAAGGTCAGGGATTGGGCGTCCTTCAACTTATGCTACTATTATGAATAAGATTCAAAGCCGCGACTATACGATTAAAGAAAGTGGTCGCTTAAAACCTACGGAATTAGGTTTTGTGATAGCACAAATGCTTGAAACAAGCTTCCAAAAGATTATGAATATAGGCTTTACAGCTCAGATGGAAGATGATCTGGAGTTAATTGCCGAAGATCGCAAAGACTGGAAAGTGCTTCTACAAGATTTTTGGAAGGAATTTTTACCTACTGTCGAAATTGCTGAAAAAGAAGCTTTTATTCCGAAAGTTCAAACAGATATCGACTGTCCCAAATGTGGTGGCAAGCTTCAAAAAATCTGGTTTAAATCTAAATATTTTTATGGCTGCTCCCGCTATCCTGATTGTGATTTTACGGCTCAATCTGAAGAGCTCTCTTTTAATAAAGAAGAGTATGCTTCCGATTTTAACTGGGAGCAACCATGCCCTCAATGCGGCAAAAGCATGAAAGTCCGCCATGGGCGATTCGGAGCTTTTCTAGGGTGTACTAACTATCCTGAATGTAAAGGTATTGTAAACATCCCCAAAAAAGGCGAGGCTCTTATTTCTCAAAAAGGCATGCCAGCTTGCCCCGCATTAGAGTGTCCAGGACAGATAACTGCAAGAAAATCGCGTTTTGGAAAAACTTTTTACAGCTGCTCTACCTACCCTGAGTGCGATGTAATTGTTAACGATTTAAAGCTCTTAGAGTCTAAATATCCTCATCATCCGCGCACCGCCTATATAAAAAAACTTAAAGCGACTCGCAAAGGTAATGAAGAAAAAACTTCCTCTAAAAAGAAAGCCGTTAAAAAAGAGAGCAGTAAAAAGAAAACGACCAAAAAAGAATCTACCCGTAAGCAGCCAGAAGTTAAAGTCTCTAAAGAGCTTGCTGCAATTATTGGAGCTTCTGAAATGTCTAGAGGAGAAGTGATTAAAAAGCTATGGGACTACATTAAAGTTCATCATCTACAAGATCCTCAAGATAAGCGCTTAATTGTTCCCGATGAGTCTTTGGCAAAGGTTTTTGGAACTCAAGAAGGAGTAAACATGATGAAAATAGCAGGCATAATTAATAAACATATTCAAAAATAAAAAATTTCTAAAGGAATTTTTTTTAAGTAAAGAGATCTCACCTCCCTCTAAAAACTAAATTTTTAGCGGTTTAGAAGATAGGGTGGTGAAGAAAGCAGGAGTAGAGGAAAACAAATTTTAATATGCTTTAAAAAGGCTAAGCCTGCATACCCACCCTCTGAAAGCTATCTCTCTACTTAAAAAGAGGCTTTTATATAGCAGGCGATTGTATAAAGAGCAGCTCAAAAGTGTATAATATAGGTTAGCAGAATATATTTGTTGCTCTTAGATAAGTGTATAAGCTATCTATCTAATTAGGCACGCTAAGCAGCTAGGCGCTTTTTTTATGGTACATTTAGCCGAGGGCCGGGCTACTTTTAAAGTTTAAAAAATTACCCCCTTGTAAACCAGCGCTTTTTCCGGATCTAAGGTGACTAGCTGGCCTTCTTTTAGTATTCTACTTGCTTCATCTGCTCTTACAATGGCAGGCTTATCAAGCAATTGAGCAATATGGATAGCAGACTTTTCTGATTCCACATCGTCAATATGATTTTGTAAAATGATTCCTATTGATTCTTGTATGAGAGAAAGGAAGGAAGAGTCACATTTAGTCATCACAAGTAGCTGACCTCTTACCGCATAATCTTTGGCAGATTCCGAAGATAAAACCAGGGTGACATTCCCATGCACGCGGGAGCCTACCCCATGATGTCCCCGCACCAATACGTCTCCTATACTCTCTACCATCATCATATTGGTAGTCCCAGAAATGCCAAATGGAGAACCCGCTGTCACGACTACCAGATCTCCATTGCTTACTAAATTTTCTTTCAAAGCAAAGGTACTGATCTTAGTAAAAGCCTCTGAAATTGTTTTTATAGGTTGAGAGCTTAAATAAGGCCTTACACCCCAGCTTAAAGCCATCTGATGATAGCATTTCTCATGAGAAGTCATAGCTATAATAGGCATTTCAGGTCTTAATCGAGACAAAAGGCATGCTGTTGAGCCTCCACTTGTAAAAGCAAATATAGCTTTTGCTCTCGAGCTGTAAGCTGTCTTTACCGTAGCCAAAGTGACCGCAGAAGGAACATCATGATGAATCAAACCCGAATGAAAATCAAAGAAGGCACGATAATTAAAATCTGCCTCCGCCTCCTGAACGATACTTCTCATCACTTGCACAGTTTCAAAAGGATATTTTCCTATCGCCGTTTCCCCTGATAACATTACAGAAGAAGTGCTATCATATACTGCATTAGCCACATCCGATGCTTCCGCACGCGTAGGACGAGGGTTGTTGATCATAGATTCTAGCATCTGTGTAGCTGTGACCACCGGTTTCCCTGCCAAATAGCTTTTTCTTATCATCATTTTTTGGAGCCTAGGAACTTCACTTAAAGGAACTTCAACCCCTAAGTCACCCCTGGCGATCATAATTCCATCCGCTATCTGAACGATGCTATCAAAATTCTGAACCCCTTCCTTATTTTCAATTTTTGCATATATCTGAATATCTGGCTTTTTTTCTTTAGTTAAAAGTCTTTTGATGGCAAGTACATGTTCTGGTGAACGTACAAAAGATGCGGCTATGATATCTACATCATGCTTACAGCCAAAATGAATATCTGCTATATCTTTTTCAGTAATGGTCGGTAGATTCAAGCTGGCATTCGGGATATTCACCCCTTTACCTGATTTGAGGGTACCTCCATTATCAATCTTAACGACCACCTTTTCAGCTGTAGATTCTATGACATGGGAGGAGATGTAACCGTCATCAAAAAGAATCCGAGTGCCTACGCTAAGATCATTTAAAACATAGGAAGGATGGACGCAGACTCCTTGCTCGCTTCCTTCTAGAGGACTTCTAAATAAATTTAATAATTGTCCATGTCTGAGGTCAATTTGTCCCTCAGTAATCTTACCAATTCGAATTTCAGGTCCCTTTGTATCTAAGATAATAGCTAAAGGCATCTTTTTCTGAGCACGAGCTTTTTTAAGATTGTTAATAACAATCTCATGGTCCTCATAGCTCCCATGGCTGAAATTAAGACGGGCGGCATTCATTCCGCCTTCCATTAATCGAATCATCTTTTCTACCGTATTTACAGCAGGGCCAATGGTACAAATGATTTTTGTCTTAGTGACCAGCATAGAAAGATACCTGATAGGGGTGTACGTTAATAGTCATTTAAATAGAACGCCTGCCTTAGCACCTGGTGCTTAGAAAAAGTTATTATATCTTACTCACTAAATTTGACAATAATAACTCAAAAACTTTGCTTTAAATAAAAGATTGTTTTTTTTAAGACGCTATGCAGGCAATCAAGAAAGCTACCATATCAAGTCTAAGAGATTCAATCTTATTTATCTTATATCTCAACTTAAGCACAGATGAGCTAGAAAAGCCTTTTAAATTTATACTTATTAAAAAATTAGTAAACTGAAAAAATTTTATCTTGCAATGATAGGTTTTTTCCCAGTTTAAGAGATTATTTAAATATTTTTTTTTAAATCTTATTATAACAATTTTACCCTCTCAAAGAAATAACGCAAAAATAGGCTATGCGCAAGCAAAAGTTTTACTTGAACCTCTGGCTAAAGTTACTTTTTAGCTAAAAAAAGAATATTTACATGGGGTTATTAATAAACAGGTTTAAATTAGAAGGGGTGCCTACATGGCGATAGCTACAGTCTGCAGCCCAACGGCCGCTAAGCTTTACTAAAATAAAGATGCTTGCTAAAAGGCTGTCCTAATGGATAGACCTAAACGAATCTACCCCAAAATCCCTGTTCAATGTATAATATTTTTAGTTAATTTGGGGTAGTTAGTATGGATCATAAGCAAATCATTTTAAAAAAAGTCAAAGTTCACAATCTTAAAGCTGTGGACTTACAGCTTAATACCAATGAATTGATAGTTTTTAGCGGAGTTTCTGGATCAGGAAAATCTTCTCTTGCCTTTGATACCATCTATATGGAAGGACAAAGACGCTATGTAGAATCCCTTTCTACTTTTGCAAGACGCCAATTAGGCGAAATGGCCAAACCCGACCTTGAGCATGCCTCGGGAATTTCTCCTACTATCTCTATAGAACAGAAAACCGCAGGCCGTAACCCACGTTCAACAGTGGGGACTATGACAGAAATATACGATTATCTAAGAGTATTGTATGCTCGCGTAGGTATCCCCCATTGCCCAGTCAGTGGAGAGCCTGTAGCCCCTCAGAGCAGGGAAAGAATTATTAAATCTATCCAAAGCCTTCCTTCCAACACTAAGCTCATTGTCTTAGCGCCTTATGCTAAAGCTAAAAAAGCTGAGTTTAAAGAAGATTTTCAAGATCTCATGCGAAAAGGATTTACAAAAGCACGGGTGGATGGAAAAATTGTTACTTTACAGCATGAAGCAGGCTTAGATGGTAGCGTTTCTCATGATGTCGACGTAGTCATTGACCGTCTGGCCATAAATATGGAAAACAATTCTCGAATTGCTGAGGCTATTACTACAGCCTTAGATTTAGGAAATGGAGTCTGCAGTATATTGGATGTACAAACAGACGAGGAAAAACTTTTTTCTACGCATGCTTATTCCCCTAAATCAGAGCTCTCTTATTCATCCTTAGAGCCACACGATTTTTCTTTTAACAGCCCTTCCGGAGCTTGTCCAAGTTGTAATGGATTAGGAATTGTCAATGAATTTGACTTAGAACAAATCATGGATCCAAATCTTAGTATCGCCCAAGATTGTTGTAGCATTGCAAGCTCTTACCAAACGGTACGTTATGGTAATATCTATAACAATCTAGCGAATATGCATAGCTTTAACGTCCATACTCCTTGGAAAAAGCTGTCTGAAAAAGCTAAAAAAGTTTTTCTCTACGGTGTGGAAAAGAAGTGGACCCGAATGCATTTTGTTCATCCTATTACAGGGGCAAAGTGGGTAGATAATATTCAATGGAAAGGCGTCTTGCATGAAGCGCATACCCGCTTTGCTGAAGCCAAGAGCGATTCATATCGCACCAAAATGCTTAAACTTATGCATACGCAAAGATGTCCTGCTTGCAATGGTGAACGCTTAAAGCCCTATCCTGCTGCGACCCTACTCAACGGCAAGCGTATTAGCCAATTAGCAGCTATGACTATTGCTGAGTGTTACGAATTTTTTAGCAATCTTCCCCTGTCTGCTCAGGATGAGCTAATAGCTGCTGAATTAATTAAGGAGATTCGTGAGCGTTTACAATTTTTGATTGAAGTGGGTTTACACTATTTGAATTTGGACAGGACAGCGCCTACTCTTTCTGGAGGAGAGGCTCAACGCGTACGTCTAGCCTCTCAAATTGGCTGCGGATTAGTAGGTATTACTTATGTTTTAGATGAACCTTCGATCGGCTTGCATCCTCGTGATAATAAAAAGTTGATAGCTACGCTTAAACGCCTACGCGATATGGGTAATACCGTTATCGTGGTGGAGCATGACGAGGAAACCATTTGGGAAGCTGATCATATTGTAGACTTTGGACCTGGGCCAGGTACCCGAGGAGGTGAAATTGTCTACAAAGGAGATGTTAAAGGCTTGCTAGAGAGCGAAAAATCCCTTACGGGACAATATCTATCGGGAAGATTAGCCATTGCAATTCCTAAAAAGCGCCGCAAGATAAAGAAAGAACATATCTTAATAAAAGGAGCTACTCATCACAATTTAAAGAATGTAGATGCTAAAATACCTTTAGGAGTTTTCATTGCTGTAACGGGCGTCTCCGGCTCTGGAAAGTCTTCACTCATCACCGATATTCTCTATCCTGCCCTATCGAATGCACTCCATGAAAGCGAATATCCTGTAGGCCGCCATAAAGAAATCGTAGGGATAGATAAAATTGACAAAGTCATTGCTATTGATCAATCGCCTATTGGGCGCAACCCTCGTTCTAACCCCGCTACCTATATCAAACTTTTCGATGATATTCGCGATTTATTCACTCAATTACCTGAAAGCCAAGCTCGTGGATATAAGCCGGGAAGATTCAGCTTTAATGTCAAGGAAGGCTCTTGCCCTCAATGTGGAGGCATGGGCATGGTGAAAATTGATATGGATTTCATGGAAGATGCTTGGATTGATTGCCCGCTGTGTAAAAAAAGGCGTTTTGATCAAGAAACCCTTTCAGTACTCTACAAGGGTAAAAGTATTTATGATGTGCTAGAGATGGAGGTCCTCGAAGCATTAGAATTTTTTGCTAATATTCCTTCTATTTACCATAAACTAGAAACACTTCAAAAAGTGGGAATGGAATATATTAAGCTAGGCCAATCATCAACGACTTTATCAGGTGGAGAAGCACAACGTATCAAATTAGCTAAAGAGCTTGCTAGGCCTACCTCAGGACACACTTTCTATATTTTTGATGAGCCCACGACCGGTCTTCATTTTCATGATATTAAGCATTTGCTGACAGTGCTGCAAGAACTTGTAGACCGCGGCCACACTGTTTTAGTCATTGAACATAATATGGATATTGTCAAAACGGCGGATTGGATTATTGACATAGGCCCTGAAGGAGGAATTCAAGGGGGAAAAATCTTTGCTGTAGGCACACCTGAGCAAATCGCCCGTTTAGAGAGCCCTACAGGTCGTGCCCTCCAAGAGATCTTGCATCATGATATAGCAGAACGTATCACCAAAGCTGTGCAAGCCTCTACGCATAACCTTATCCACTACAAAGAACGTCAAAAACATTTTATCAAAGAAATTACTGTAACTGATGCGGAGCAAAATAATCTTAAAAGCATTTCGTTGAGTATTCCTCGAGAAAAAATCACTATATGTACAGGCCCTTCGGGGTCAGGAAAAACCTCGTTAGCCTTTGACACTATCTATGCCGAAGGACAAAGACGCTATATCGATTCCCTTTCACCTTACGCACGCCAATTTGTTAAACAGATGCCTAAGCCTAAGGTAGGTTATGTAGGAGGGCTTTCACCCGCCATTGCTATTGAGCAAAAAGCGCACGCAGGTAATCCTCGCAGCACAATTGGCACTATGACTGAGTTGTATGACTATCTGCGCATTCTTTATGCACGCATGGGAACGCCTCACTGCCCAGAAACAGGTGAGGTGATTAAAGCAATTAGCAAAGATCATGTAGTGGATCGTGTAATGAACTATCCTTTAGGAGAAAAAATCCAAGTTTTAGCTCCTATTGAAGGGAAAAAAAATGAACGATTTGAAGAAGTTATCTCTCGTCTTCAACGGCAAGGTTTCCTACGCGTGCGCCTAAATGGTGAATTTTTTGATCTAGAGCAAGAAGGTCTTAGCTTAGCTTTCGATCGTAAACGCAAAAATGAGTTATTATTAGTTATCGACCGCTTAAAGATCAATCCCACGATTAAAAACCGCCTAGCAGAAGCCGTGGAGACAGCTACCCATATAAGCGGTGGCAAAATTGTTATTCTTCGTGAAAACCAGCAAAATGTCTTTTTCAATTTAGCATTTGCTGTAGAAAGCACAGGAAAATCTTATCCAGAAATTACCCCTCATACCTTTGCTTTTAACAATGCTGAAGGAATGTGCCCGGAGTGCTTGGGTTTAGGATACCAATATGGCGCTAATTTAATACAAAAGCCTGAGATGATGGAACAATCGGTTGCCGGCCTGATGTATTATCTATGGCAGGATCTTTATAACTCTGCTGCCTTTGCTTGGGTAGAAGCATTTTTGGAAGCAGAGGGTATTGATCTGCTCGCTCCTCTTTTTATGCTACCTACTAAACAGCTCCACCTGATTTTAAATGGCTCCCCTGAAGATAAGTGGTACACCGCTACAAACGGCTTAAAATTCCGCTGGACAGGAATCAACCATGTATTAGCAAAGGCTGGGCGCAGTGCACAATCTCCACTACGCGAACTTATTACACCTCTTTTGGAAGAGCATAAATGCATTTCCTGTCAAGGAGATAGACTCAACGCTTTAGCTCGCCATGTGACTATTCAAGGCCTATCTATTAGCAAATTATGTAGTATGCCTGTGGATAACTCTCTTAATTTCATTGAAAAACTTGTCATTAGCCAACAAGACAATAAAATTTTGGAAGAAGTTCACCTTCAACTTCTCAATAGATTACGTTTTCTAGCGGCAGTAGGTCTAGGCTATATAGCCTTAGATCGGCGTGCACCCACTTTAAGTGGCGGCGAGGCACAGCGTATTCGCCTGGCGCGCCAATTAGGAAGTGGACTAACAGGAGTATTGTATGTTTTAGATGAGCCTACGATTGGCTTACATCCAAGAGATAATGAGCGCTTAAATCTAGCCCTCGAGCAGCTTAAGGAACTTGGTAACACTTTACTAATGGTCGAACATGATCCTTTAACGATCGCAAAAGCTGATTATATTCTCGATTTTGGTCCTCAGGCAGGAGCCTTAGGCGGCCATGTCACGGCACAAGGAACTTTTAAACAGATTATAAAAAACCCACGCTCACTGACAGGTAAGTATTTATCCGGCAAGCTCACTATTCCAATGCTTGCAAAAAGGCGCTCTCTTAAAAATGGCATGCTACAAATCAGGGAAGCTAAAGTCAACAATTTAAAATCTATCCAGTTAGATATCCCTATCGGTGCTCTTACCATTTTAACAGGGGTTTCCGGTTCAGGTAAATCTACGTTGATGCACCAAGTTATTCAACCAGCAGTCCAAAAAGGCCTTTATAATTCTTATGAAATTTCTGCCGATATAGCAAAAGTGGAAGGAATTGAAAATTTTGATAAAGTGATTACTATTGATCAAAACCCTTTAGGCCATACCGTGCGCTCAGATGTAGGAACTTACGTCGACCTACTGGCACGCTTACGTGATTTCTTTTCCTCTCTTCCTGCTGCCAAGGCCAAAGGATTACAAGGTAAGCACTTTAGCTATAATCATCGAAGGGGTATGTGCACCCATTGTTGGGGAATGGGCTATAAACGTATCGAAATGCATTTTTTACCCCCTATACGGGTAGCGTGTGAAGAGTGTCAGGGTCAACGCTTAAATCCTGTTAGCTTAGAAATTACTTATAAAGGAAAAAATTTTGGCCAATACCTAAGCTTAACCATTAACGAAGCACGCCATGTATTCGAAAGTCATCCCCGCATTGCTAAGATTTTAGATACATTAATTGCGGTAGGTTTAGGCTATTTGAAATTAGGCCAAGAAACCGTAAGTTTATCGGGTGGAGAGGCCCAACGTCTTAAGTTGAGTCGTGAGCTTACCAAACGCTCTACAGGTAAGACTCTTTACCTATTAGATGAACCTACGACAGGGCTACATAGCGATGACATTAAAAAATTATTGATAGTTTTACATAAGTTAGTAGATAAAGGCAACACGATGATTGTCATTGAACATAATATAGATGTCATTAAAAATGGAGACTTTATCGTTGATTTAGGGCCAGAAGCAGGAGAAAGAGGAGGAGAAATTGTAGCAATCGGTACCCCCGAAGAAATTGCTCAAAACCCCACCTCTATTACCGGAAAATATTTAAAAAATTTAATTTAAAAAAATTACCCTTAACTCTCTGCTCACAGGGCCTTAGACTTTCCTATTCATTTAAGACTATAAATTAGCTGTTCACTATTTTAAAAATTAATTTCAATATGCATTCAGCTTATCTCTTATTTTTGCTATTAATGCATACAGTTTTACCTTTAAAGGCTGGAACAATCCCTATCGAATTAGAGATAGCCTTTACGGAGGAAGAGCGCGCCTGGGGCTTAATGCAACGCTCCCATCTACCAGAGAATCAAGGAATGTTGTTTTACTTTCCTAAAGGGAATCTTTGGATGTTCAATACTTTAATAGATCTTTCAGCAGCTTTCTTAGATGACAAAGGTAGCATCTTAGAGATAGCCGAGCTAAAATCTTATCCTGAAATGATGGATCCCCATAGACCTGTAAATAAATTAAGCGAGATGTGGAAATATCCTGCTGATGATAAAATATATTTATTCTTTTTGCAAAAAAGTAAAGCTCTACCTACGGGAACTTATTATATTTTAGAGATGAATAAAGAATGGTTCAAAAAAAAGGGAGTAACCGTAGGAGATAAAGTCGTGTGGCATTTAAATTCTTCCCAAGCCTCTATAGTAAAGCTTTCTTCCCCTTCGAAAGGTAAATAAGCGCTTCAATTAAAAATGGTTAATCATTTATTTAACCAGGACCGAAGCGACCCTATGTTTTAAGGAAAAAAGCTTAAAAAAAGTATAAAAAAATGTTTTTTTCTTTGGCAAAGGCGACCCATTAATTTTTTATTGATAGAAAATATTTCTCCCCTTAGATTAAGAGAAATAAATTTAGCCTTAACATAAAAGTAGATAAACAACTAAGGACAGTATGGCAAAACCTCTCGTTACCAAAAAGAAAGCAGATGCAATCTCAAATGGAGCTTTTCTTGTAGGACTTGGCATCTTATTATACACTCATGATTGGTGGCCAGGTATTCTCCTCGTCCTATGGGTAGCCGTTCTATTAAGGCAGTATTTAACAGGAAGAGTTTATGATACAATTATTTCAACTATTATCCTGTTAGGCTTGTTCCTAGTCTCCTTTATCAAAATAAATTGGTCTGTCATCATTCCTATTTTATTTGTTATCGGGGGCACTTATCTAATATTCCGAGAATATTTTTATGCAGATGAAATCATAGAAGAGCAGATCCTAGATGAACGCTCTGATAGGGCTAACGAGCACAAGGAAGATTAAATAAACTCCTTTGAATGTCATTCAAGGCATAATACTTAAGCTGGCTATATTACCTATAGGCACGTGGCTATTACTTAAGAAGCAAAAAGGGTAAGGTGTAGGTGGCAGCAGGCCCGCAAAAGCTTAATAAAAAAGAGTAGGGGCTTTTTGCTCCATGAAGCTAGCGAATAATTATTTAAAAGCCTATTTAGAAGCAAGAGGCCCTAGCATCAATAATACTTAGCAGCAAGCTCCATTTTACTTAAGCTTTATCTAGCAAATAGGTTAGTGGATGAAGCTTATATCCATTATACGACTACTGCTATGGCTGATGAAAGTTCATAGGCAAGCTACTTCTCGTCAAGGGGACTTTTAAGCAACTCTAAAAAATCTAAAAAAAATAAATTTTTCTTATACGTAAGGCTTTAAAAAATATTGTGGAATTTTACTGTTCATATTGTCATCATCAATTTTCTCTTGAAAATCCCTCAGAGAAAGGGCGGCCAAAATTTTGCCCTTACTGCTCAACGCCCTTTCATAAAAAGCTTCAAGCTAAATCTCTGCCCCCTAATAAGCTGCCTCATGAGGAAGGCGATACAATGGCAACGGAAGCAGCCACTTCTTTTGTTTCCAGCCATCTGCCTGAAGAAAAGCAAGTTCAATTTTCTATTGGTAATTACAAAATCCTCGAAAGTATCGGTAAAGGAGGGATGGGAGAAGTTTTTTTAGCTTATGATACCTCCTGTGGACGCCGCCTAGCCCTTAAACGTATTCGTGAAGATCTACTTCAACATCCTCAAGTTCATCATCGTTTTTTAAAAGAAGCACACATTACAAGCCAGCTGACTCATCCTGCTATTATTCCTATTTATTCTATTTATGCAGAGAAAAACCAGGCTTACTACACCATGCCTTTTGTAGAAGGAGAAACCCTAAAACAAGTTTTAAAGAATGCTAGGAAGCAAGATAAGTTAGGTCTAAAATCAGGACAAACTAGTTCAATACCCTCATTGATGCGCATTTTTCTTAGTCTATGCCAAGCAGTGGCGTATGCTCATTCCAAAGGTATTCTCCATAGAGATCTTAAACTTGAAAATGTCATTGTAGGAAAATATGGCGAAACGGTGATCCTTGATTGGGGACTAGCTCATCTTTTAAGAGCAGAAAGTGCAGAAGAGGAAGTTTATCAAGAGCCTTCGCCAGATCTTAAACAGGGTTCTTTATATCATATTACGCGCCTTGGAAAAGTTGTGGGAACTATCGCTTATATGGCACCCGAAAGGGCTTTAGGCCAGCCAGCCACCTTTCAGACAGATATTTATTCACTGGGAGTGATTTTATATCAGATGTTAACCTTAAGGCATCCTTTCAAAAGAGGTTCTTTAAAAGACTTTAGAAAAAATATGGCTCAAGAAAAGCTGTATGATCCTTTGGAAGTAGCTCCTTATCGTGATGTACCACGTATCCTCTCTAGAATTTCTTTAAAGTGTCTAGCTGTAGCCTTAGACCAACGTTATTCAACGGTTGATGATGTGATTCATGATCTAGAAACCTACCTCGAAGGCCGTTCAGAATGGTTTCAGATAACAGAATTACAAATAAGCAATAAAAACGACTGGGAATTTCAAGAAAATGTTTTAATTGCTGAATATACTGCCATTACGCGCGGGACGGAAATTTCTGATTGGGTCAGCTTGATGATTTCTAAAGATTCTTTCGCAGAAAATACTAAAATTGAAGCGCATGTTAAACTAGGAAAAAAATGCCACGGCATTGGCTTTCTTCTTAGTATTCCAGAAATTGCTGAGCGCGCGCACCTAAATGATGGCTATTGTTTATGGCTAGGTTCTCAATCTCATCGTTCCACGAAGCTGCTGCGCTCGGCAGTAGAGGTGATGCATCACCCTGATATTTTTTTGCAAGGAGAGGAGTGGTACCATATTCGCATCGAAAAAATCGATCAAAATATTCACTTTTATTTAAATAACATTCATCAATTTTCATATATAAGTCATTTACCCTTAGCGGGCACTCACCTGGGGCTGCTGTCGCGCGACGCTGATTATGAAATTTCACCTCTTAGTATTTCAGTAGGAAGCCTTAATATCCGGGTTAATTGCCTGGCAGTTCCTGATGCGTTTCTTGCTCATAAAGATTATACCACAGCTTTAAGTGAATATCGACGTATCGGCTACTCCTTTCCGGGAACGGCTGAAGGCAGAGAAGCTATGTTTAGAGCTGGGATAACACTTCTTGAGCAAGCTCGCAACAATCATAGCGCAGAAAAAAAACAGCAACTTTATGAAGACTCTTTAGAAGAATTCTGGAAATTGCATTCTACTCCTGGTGCCCCCCTAGAATATTTAGGTAAAGCTCTCGTTTATCAGGCGTTAGATGACCCCGATGAAGAAATCAAATGTTTTGAGCTAGCGTATCGTCGCTACCCTCAACATCCTCTTCTTCCAGTGCTTGAGGAACAAATCCTTTATCGCATGCTTGAAAGTTCCAGGCATAATCGTAAAGCTACCTATCAATTTATATTATTTGTTCTACGCTACCTTCCTTCTATCATCTCGCAAAACAATGTTAGAAAGCTATTTCATAGCTTGCAAAGGCATTGGGAGCCCTTACATTTTATGTTAAATGAAAAGGAGATTGCTAAATCTGAAAAATTGAAAAATTTTGACTTTGCTATCCATCTTGCCTTTTGGACAGCCAAGCCTTATACCTTAAGTGAAATCCTAGATGATCTTACTAAGCTTGAGCCTATTCCCTTAACCTTATGCACTAACGCTATTTATGCTCTTATCGAGCTTGGCAGTTATGCCCTTGCCAAAGTTAAGTTGAACGAGTTAAATAAAAAAATTTCTTCTTCTCAAGCGCTTTTACATGAAACAGAGCTTCTTACAATTGCTATAAAAGTTTACCAGCAGCCTATCGAAAAATGTTTGGATCAGCTACTTACACTATTACCTAAGCGCTCCCTTGAAAAAAGCGAGCTTCGAGCTTTAACCCATCTTATCAGATTTGCCATTAAGAAACACAACTACCCTTTTATTTTCGAAGCCGTAAAAAAAATGCATTCCTTTACCTTAGATACCGAAACCTCTATTGGGCTTAATTGTGCCTTGATTTTTGCTCATCTTGCTGAAAAAAATTGGGAAAAAGCGGGTGAATTGCTGCAACAATATCCTCTTGAAATTATTAATCAAGAGTGGCATCCTCTCCACCTATTCTACGGCATATGGCTATACATGACTAAAGGCAAAGAAAGAGCCTACCTACACTTTTCAGAAGTATTAGAGGCGCCTTTTCCTCGTTCGTGGACTCTATTTAGCCATATGATGACTTTTAAAATCGATGAAAATCCTGCCTGGTTGAATAAAGCTTTTGCTTGGGAAAAGCGTCAACTCTATTCACAAGCCGCCTTTTTTTTCCATTGTATTGGCGATCAAGAAAAACATGCTTATTACTCTCGCCTTGAAGCCCAGCAATATGTTTATGCCAAAGTCTAGAGCTAGTCTCTTTTTCATCTATCGCTAAAAATCTTTAAGCTAGCTAGGCAAACCATCATCTTTCAATAATTATTCTTAAAAGAAGATAGGCGTCAATTAAGCTAACCAAGCTTACAGAAATGGACCCCTATAAATTTATAGTTTATTGATTTAATACCCATAAATAATTTTAAAATCAAACGCTCATAAAAAATTTTATCGAACCTAATCGTTTAAGCCCTGTTAATTATCTTAATCTACCCACCTTTTTTCTTAAAATTTTGTTTATCTAAAAAATTCATTATTCTCTAAATTTTATTGCGATAGCCCCTTTTTAAACCTTGGGTACCCAGCTTGCTAAACACATCCTGTGAAAGGCACTTTTAATTTCCCCTCTTATTTATAGAAAAATAATTTTAAATATTTTAACAATTGTTTGTTAACCACTTACATTGCCTAGTTGCTTAGATTAAAATAAAAACAGCTTAGCTTCCTTAAAAATCTTATAAAATGCATCTATTAAAAAATCGCGGCTTAGCTATAATCATGCTCTTCTATAAAATTGAGAGTTTATGATGAGCCAATTCCCTTTTGAATCTACCGAACTACCTAAAGCTTATGAGGCCAAAAATGTTGATGCCAAGTGGTTTAGATTTTGGGAAAGTAAAGGGTATTTTAGTGCTAATCCAAACTCTCCCAAAAAGCCTTTTTGCATTGTTATCCCTCCCCCTAACGTGACTGGCCAGCTTCATATGGGGCATGCACTTACTAATACTTTACAAGATGTTCTTATTCGCTGGAAGCGAATGTCTGGATTTGAAACTCTATGGGTTCCAGGTACTGACCATGCAGGTATTTCTACTCAAACAGTGGTAGAGCGTCATCTAATTAAAACTACTGGTAAAAAACGTAAAGATTTTTCCCGAGAAGAATTTCTACAACATGTTTGGAAATGGAAAGAAGAAAATGAAAGCCGTATAATCAACCAGTTAAAAAAAATGGGCTGTTCTTGTGATTGGGCACGTCAACGCTTTACCCTCGATGAAGGAAACAACCGCGCAGTCAAAACGATGTTTAAAAAACTTTATGAGATGGGGTTGATCTATCGCGGAGATTATCTGGTAAATTGGGATCCTGTAACCCAAACCGCTCTTGCGGATGACGAGGTAGAATATGAAGAAAAGCAATCTTTTCTATGGTTTTTCCAATATCCTTTAAGCGACGCTTCTGGTTTTGTAAGCTTTGCCACTACCCGTCCAGAAACTATGTTGGGCGATACAGCTCTTGCCGTATCCCCTAAAGATCCACGCTATGCACAGTGGATAGGTAAAACTGTCTATCACCCTTTAACTCAGCAACATATTCCCCTCATTGCCGATCATCTTGTAGATCCTGACTTTGGAACGGGAGTGGTCAAAATTACACCTGCACACGATCCTATCGACTATCAAATAGGTTTATCCCATCATCTTCCTTTTATTAATATCATGACACCCGATGGCAAAATTAACGAAAAAGGCGGAAAGTATGCGGGGTTATCTATGGAAGAAGCACGCCAAGCAGTGATAGAGGAGATGCAACAGCAAGGCCTTTTAAAACAAGTAGTTCCTCATCTTCACCGAGTAGGAGTTTCCTACCGTTCTAAAGCCATTATTCAGCCCTACATGTCTAAGCAATGGTTTATCAAGATGGAGGGCTTTGCTAAAAAATTACGTGCTGCTTTAACCGAAGAGCGCATCCATTTTATTCCTAAAAATTGGGAAAATACCTATCTCCATTGGATAGATAATTTACGTGATTGGTGCATTAGCCGACAGCTATGGTGGGGACACCGCATCCCTGTATGGTATCATCGTAAAAACCCTGAGAATATTATCTGCTATGAAGGAGAAGGATTGCCTCGGGAAATTGAGAAAAATCCATACGATTGGGTCCAGGAAGAAGATGTGTTGGATACCTGGTTTTCATCAGGCCTTTGGCCCTTTGCAGCCTTAGGATGGCCAGAACAGAACGCTGTACTTAAAAAGTTTTATCCTAATTCCGTGTTAATTACTGGCCATGATATTTTATTCTTTTGGGTAGCCCGTATGATTTTTATGGGTGAGCAGGCGATGGAACAAGTTCCTTTTCCTGATATTTATCTGCATGGCTTGATTTACGGCAAATCTTATTGGAGAAAGACAGCAGAAGGAGGAATCTCCTATCTTACCGATAAAGAACGCTTAGAGTATGATCTAGGTAAGCCGACCCCTCCCGATGTCCAATCAAATTGGGAAAAAATGTCCAAAACTAAAGGCAACGTCATTGATCCTTTAGAAATCATCGATGAGTATGGCACGGATGCGATGCGCATGGCTTTATGCGCTAGTGCTAATCAAGCGCGCGAGATCGATTTAGATCGACGACGTTTTGAAGAATTTCGTAATTTTGCTAACAAAATTTGGAATGGGGCCCGCTTTATTTTTATGAATCTTCAGGGAGAGCATTCTTTAAGTCCCGAAGAATTCGCTCAAGGACTTAATAAAAATATCCTTGCTCTAGAAGATCGCTGGATTCTTTCTGTACTTAATCGCGTGGTCGATAAGGTTAATACTAAATTAGCTCATTATCAATTTGATCAAGCTGCCTTGGAAGCCTACGATTTTTTCTGGAAAGAGTTTTGTTCTTATTATCTTGAGATCGCCAAACCCATACTTTTTGGTAAACAAGGAACAAGCGAAGACCGAAAAAACAAACAAAAGCTGTTAGCTATTGTACTTTGCCAGTCAATGCGTCTTATCCATCCTATGGCACCTTTTATCAGTGAAGAACTCTTTCAGCAACTCAAGCGTCTGCTAGGGACTAGCCCAAGACATACAGACGTGGATCTTTATACGCAAGAAGCTATAGAGGCATTACAGAGTCCAGCCTGTATTGTTGCCCCTTATCCCCAAGTGACTAATAAGCTAGATTGCCATGCTGAAATCGATCATGCTTTTAATATTATTGAAAATGTTGTTTACCTCATTCGCAACTTGCGAGGCGAAATGAAGCTACCTCTTAATACAGTTACCAATGTGCACATCGTAGGAAAAGAAGACGATAAACTTCTTCCTTTAATTAAAGAAAATACAAGCATTATTAAAGCATTGATAAAAATTAACGAATTTCATCTTCACTATGTGGAAAAAGAATTTGGACTTTCCTCCTCTACCTTCTATCAAAGTCTTAAAATCATTATTCCTATACCCGAAGAACTCATGAAGCAGGAAAAAGCTCGCCTGTTGAAAGAAAAAGAGCGTTTAAATTTGGCCATTGATAAAATTAATATACAATTGGCTAATCATGATTTTGTAGCCAAAGCTCCTGCCCCCTTGATTCAAAAACATACAGAGCAATTGGCACAAGCCAAGAAAAGCTTAGAGGAAGTTACTACAAAATTAAGCCAATTGACATAAATACAAGAATACTTAAGATTCACGCCTATCAAAAATTGTTTAAGAAATTTTATCTACCTACTAGGTAGATAAAATTTTGAACTGACTTAAAATAAATAAGTAGATGCACCCTTTTTAGTATAAATAAATTTTACTTACTTTAAGTTAATGACCTTATTATCATAAATGATAGCTTTAATATGGAGAGGTGGAAATGAGTGTACCAACTTACTCAGCTGTTTATTATGTTTTGGAAAGCGAACAAGGTGGCATCAACCCCTTGGCAATACGTCCACAAATAAAGAATCAAGGAAAAGTAATTGAGTGGGAAGATACAGGCCATGGATTTTGGAGCAAACTTAAGACAAGCCCTAGTACTAGAGATGAAATGATTTCTTATTGTCCTACAGAAATCATCGTTCCAATTTCAGATACTCATCAGCTTAAGCTTGTCTACCTTACTAAAGAAATTTTTGATAAATATATTTCTAAAAATGCAGCTATGCAACCCAAGTTTGAGACCACGCAAGAGCTGCAAAATTATTACTTAAATACCAATTTTTATGGATATTGAATTTTCAAATAATTAGCATTTTAATTATGTCAGAAGATAGGCATTATCGCTACCTTTGCAGGACTGCTCGGGCCCTTATTTGAATGGATTAGCCTTAATGACTAGACAGCTTAATTTTAGCTACCTTGGCGGATAGTGGCTGGAGCTATAAGTAAGGAATCGAGCTTATTAATAACCAATATCCCTTACTTAGTTTGATTCATCTTCTCCTACTCGAATAATTTCATGCCATAAATGATGCCGCCACTCTTCTACAACCCTGCCATCAGCTATTAAGTCAACTTTATAAGTTAATATTCCTTTAGTATTAAAGTAACGCTCATTCGCCAAAACATATAGGTATGAGCCATGGGATTTTTTTAAAGGAAGAGTTAATTTCACCTGCTCTTTATTGCGTAATTGAATATAGATATCTAAATGCAAATTCTCATTCTTTAAATAGGGATAAGGAAAAGACCAAGAGATTAGCAGTTGTTGTTCTACGGGCGGATTGGCAAGCATAGGATCGGGCGTTCCTACACGATAGCTTGCTAAAGATTCTTTTGTAAAATAGTAAGATTGGACGGATAAATAAGCGTTCTTAGAACATCCTCCCAAAACATATAAAAATAATACTAAACAAATGGTTCTCACATTACCTGCTTCTTTAAAAATTACAGCTTGCAGAATGCAAGGTCTGATTAAAGTTGTTCTCCATAGGAAGCGCATAGCGCATTTTATTATAAGCCTCACGAATAAGCGCGGCAGTCGTCTCCCAGTCTATACAGGGATCTGTAAGAGAAACCGCATAGCGTAGAAGCTGAGGGTTTTTCAACATGGGCTGATTACCTGCATGTAGATGGCTTTCTAACATTAGACCACGGATGGAAGCATTGCCCTCGATAATTTGATCAATGACTGAATGAAACACCTGGCATTGCTGCTCATGCAGACGCTTAGAGTTACCATGTGAGCAATCGATAAGAAAATTTAAAGGTAAATTAAATTTTGTCAAAGATTTTATAACCTGCGCAAGAGATGCAGAGTCAAAATTGGTACCCGAATCACTTCCCCTTAAAACTACATGCCCTTTAAAATTACCTTGTGTATGCATAACAGAGATTTGGCCCTCCTGATTTATTCCCATATAAGAGTGGGGCTGAGCAGAAGAAATAACACCATGAATAGCAACTTCTACATTTCCTTCTACACTATTTTTAAATGCTACTGGCATAGGCAAGCCAGAAGCCATTTGGCGATGTGTCTGAGAAGCTGAAGTGCGCGCTCCAATACATCCCCATGCAATTAGATCCTCAAGATAAGCACAAGAATGAGGCTCAAGAAATTCTGCAGCCGTGGGAATTTTTAAACGGGCAAGATCTATTAAAAGTTGCCTTGTTAATTTAAGGCCCTGTTCGATATTATTGCTATTGTTAAGTTCAGGATCATGTAAAAAACCTTTCCAGCCCACAACAGTACGAGGTTTCTCAAAATAGGTGCGCATGACAAGTAAAAATTGGTCGGCAACTTCATGCATTAAAAGTTTTAATTTAAAAGCATATTCACGTATAGAATTCATATCATGAATAGAACAAGGTCCCACAATAATCAGATGCCTTCGATCTTTCCCTTCCAAAATATTAGAAATTTCTTTTCGTGCATTTTCTATAAAGAGGATGGCTTCAGCATCTAAAGGATATAATGTTTTTAACTCCCTCGGCGACGGAAGTGGTTTATAATGAAGCATAAGCTCTTATTAAATTAAAGGTAGATTGAAAAGCTGAAGGTTAGCAAAAAGCAAGATTAAATACCAACTAGGATACAAAGCCTGATCACAGACTTTTTCTTTTTTATAAGCTATATAATATTTTTAAAAACATTTACTAATAAAAAAATTTAAAACTTTTTATAATGAACAAACCCCCTACTTCTTAAAAATGCAAAAACTTAAGTTAGTCTTCGAAAAGCTGCGAAAACAATATTCTTCTATTAAAGCCCTTAAGCCTTACCCTGAAATTGATTGGCTCCCTATTGAAAGTAGTGGCTCGGAAAACTTTAGTGCTAATTATGCTGCAGGAAGGATAACAATAAAAGCTCAAGGCTATCTAGGCGCGATTTATGCTCTCCAACAAATTCATACTGGAATACGCAGCGGCCATCTTGCCGATTTTTTAGGGCATATTAAACCTCGATTTAATATTCGCCCTTTATGGATAGAAGATTCTGTTAAAGCTCTTTTAGGCGAGCCTCATAAAATAGAAGCATTTGCTACAGCCGTGTTGGAATTAGGATATAATACCATTATTGTTGATCAGTCTAATGATCAAATAAATCTTACGAGCCTTTGTGCAGCTTTGCAAAGTTATGGACTAAAAGTTGTTCTAAAGCTTTCGCATTTTCAAGCTCAGCACCAAGCTATTTGCTCACCTTTAATCCCAGATTATAGCGATAAAGTTAAAAGCTACATTAGCCAAATCTCCTCTCAAAATGCCCATTATGATTTTCTTTTTTGGGAAAGTCAATGGCAGCGTCCTGAATTTTTAGAAGCCCCAGGTGTGGATTTTTATACTCTACCCGAAGTAGTCTTAGAAGAAGCCCACTTATTGGAAAATATTTTAGAAAAATCTAAAACTTTAATTTTCTATGTGCCTGCAGATGAAGAAGAATCTGCTCAGCAAAGTGCTATCTGGATGTCACGTCTAGCTATCGATTTACGACAGAACACTATTTTAGCTTATTCTGCGACTGCTGGAGATTGCTTGCTTAATAATCAATCCCCACATCCTTTTTGGAATCAACTCCGTCATCAAATTGAGAAATCTTTCTCCCCTTTAATGCCTATCCTCAATGTAGGGCAAGTGCCTCAAAGTAAGGGCTTATGGCCTCTTTTAGTTGATGATTTAATTGATGAATACATGTTACGTTGCCAAAATGAAGGTTTTTTAGGAGTCTTATGCGTAGCTAATCAACTGCCCGCTAAAAAAGGAATTCACCACTGTAACCTATGGACAGCTTCCCAAATGATGTGGAACGCCCAGATACCTGCCTTTATGTGGGTAGAAACATGGTTTTCCGCTCATCGTCCTGATTGGAATTACAATTTTTATGCCCCTTTTTTGTGCCAAATAGGCTTATTATCAAAACAGCTAAGCCTACTGCGTTCTTTGGCTAAGCAACAAAGTGCCGGTCATCTATCTAGCCAGGAGTGCCGCTTATTTATAGATTCTCTTCTTATCCAGATCGATGCCCTTATCAGTAGAATGGATAGAGAAGAAAGAAAATGCTTACAAAAAAGTGAAAATACCCCTCTTGGAGAATACTTCAAATTTTTCGCTGAAGATGCTCGTTTTATTATTTTGCAGATTCTCCCCGACCTTAACCTATCACTTCCTCATTCACTTAAAGAAAAAGATATGAAAGGCTCTTTAGAGCAGCGCTCAAAACATCGCCTGCTGCATGAGCAAAAGCAAGGAAAGGAATTTCTTTTTTAACTTCTTTACCCACTCTTCTAAAGTGGCCTTAAAATCTAAAGAGATTAACTCATATGAAAAGCCTTTAATATAATTTTTAGTTTAATCGCTTAGCTACTGCTAACCGCTTTAGACTTTAATAAAAAGCTTTTTTAAGATATCCTTTTCCTTCCCCAAACAAAGGACTTCCTGATGGAAAATGTGGATATTTTTCTGAGTAACTTTAAAAACGCTATCTGGAGTGCACCTCTTCTTATTTTTCTTATCGGCACCGGAGCTTACTTGACCATTATTTTGAAAGGTGTGCAGTTTCGTTATCTCGGTTATGCAATCAAACAAGTATTTGCCCGCACGCGCCAAAATTCTCAAGGAGATATTAGCCCTTTTGAGGCTTTAATGACCTCTTTAGCAGGCGCTATTGGAACAGGAGCAATTGTGGGAGTAGCTACAGGTTTAGCTGTCGGTGGCTTAGGTTCAATTTTTTGGATGTGGATAACAGCATTTGTAGGAATGGCTACTAAATATGCAGAATCTATATTAGCCGTAAAATATCGGATAAAAGATGACCGTGGCGAGATGATGGGTGGCCCCATGCAGTATATTGAGAAAGGGTTGGGCTGGAAATGGATGGCTCTCCTGTTTGCTCTTTTAGGAGCTTTAGCAGCAATCACCACTGGCAATCTAGTACAAGTTAATGCTATTACCGAGGCTATTCAACATCTTAAAGCGGTGGATCCTTTTTGGACAGGAATTGTACTAGCCGGCATTACAGGATTAGTCATTATTGGAGGAGTTAAAAGTATTGGCCATGTTGCCGGAGTATTAGTCCCTATTATGGCTTTATTTTATATTATCGGCGGTCTTATTGTGATTACTTTTCATTTTGATAAAATTCCCCATGCTTTTGGACTCATCATTAAAACTGCTTTTACAGGGCAAGGGGCAACCGGTGGATTTGTAGGAGCTACTCTTATGATGGCTATACAATCAGGGGTCTCGCGTAGCGTATTTTCCAATGAAGCAGGTTTAGGGATTTCATCTATAGCGGCGGCGGCTGCCAAAACCGATAGCCCTGGGCGTCAAGGCATGATTACGATGACAGGCGCTTTAATTTCTACAGTGATTGTTTGCACAGTAACGGGCCTTGTATTAGCTGTTACCCAGGTGCAAGGAGCTATCAACGATTCAGGAGAGGTTTTAAATGGGGCTGCGATGGCATTTGCAGCCTTTGAATCCACCATCCCTGGCGGCAGTTATATCGTTTCTATTGGCCTTATTTTATTTGCTTTTTCTACCGTACTGGCTTGGGCCTACTATGGAGAAAAATGCTTTGAATACATTTTTGGCATTAATTCTGTAAATGTTTATCGCATTTTATTCACCTTGATTATTATTCCAAGTGCTGTAACCAAGATGGAAATCGCTTGGTATTTAGCAGATATTACCAATGGATTAATGGTCATCCCTAATCTAATTTCCTTGATAGGTTTATCGGCAGTGGTTGTGGCAGAAAATGAACGTTTCTTAGCTTTAGTTCAAAAAGAAAGATTAGCCTTACAAAAAACCTTTGAATCGAAGCAATAACTAGGACTTCATAGAAATGGCAACCACAGATTTAGAATTAAGCTCTTTGCTTCTGCATACTTTAGATAATATTTACAGTTGGATATGGGGGGCGCCCCTATTGATCTTGTTGGTAGGAGTTGGACTCTATCTTACAATAGCCTTAAAAGGCTTACAATTTCGCTACCTCCCCTATGCCTTAAAAATAGCTTTTGGCAGACAAAAAGATGTATCAGGTCAAGGTGATATTAGCCATTTTGAGTCTTTAATGACGGCTTTAGCAGCTACCATAGGAATAGGAAATATTGCGGGTGTAGCCACAGCTATTGCCATAGGCGGCTTAGGGGCACTTTTCTGGATGTGGGTCACCGCACTGATAGGTATGGCCATTAAATATGCTGAAGCCATTTTAGCTGTTAAATATCGCAAGGTGGATGGACGAGGCGAAATGTGTGGCGGGCCCATGTATTTCATCGAATATGGATTAGGATGGAAGTGGCTTTCGGTGTTATTTGCAATTTTTGGAGCCATTGGAACGTTTGGAGGCGGTAATATGCTTCAAGCCAACTCTGTGGCAGATGTAATGAAAAATGTCTTTCACATCGAGCCCTGGGTGACTGGCTTCATTGTAGCACTTTTAACAGGGGCTACTCTCTTGGGAGGAATTAAATCGATTGGTAAGGTGGCCGGTTTATTAGTTCCTTTCATGGCCATCATTTATATTGGCGGTGCAGGCGTGATACTGTGTAAATATTATGATCGCTTACCTGCCGCTTTATCACACATTTTCCAGTATGCCTTTTCAGGGCAAGCCGCCTTTGGGGGATTTGCAGGTTCGACCATGTTAATGGCTATTCAGGTGGGTGTCAGCCGTGGCCTCATGACTAGCGAAGCAGGATTAGGAACAGCATCGATTGCTGCCGCTGCCGCCAAAACAGATTTACCAGGACGCCAAGCTTTAGTTTCTATGACAGGATGCTTTTTAGCCACCATTGTAATGTGTAGCGCCACGGCCTTGGTCCTAGGGGTCACCGAAGTTTTTGGTAGTTTAGATGCAGAGGGCAAGCTCCTCAATGGAGCTTCGATGACCGTCGCAGCTTTTAACCAAACATTTTCGGGAGGAGCTTATGTGGTAACTCTAGGCCTTGTGCTCTTTGCTTTTACCACTCTCTTAGGATGGGCTTATTATGGAGAAAAATGTGTAGAATATCTACTAGGCTCTAAATCCGTCCCTTTTTATAGGGCTATTTTTACATTAGTAGTCATTCCTGGCGCCATCTTAGAGCTTGATGTCGTTTGGAAAATCTCTGATATATGCAATGGCTTAATGGCTTTTCCAAACTTAATTGGCCTCTGTGCCTTGTCAAAAGTAGTGATCGCTGAAAGCCGCTCATTTCTTAAAGTGCTTTCCCGTGAACAAGAAGGTAGGGCTTAAAGCTTTTTTCTTAAGTTAAACTGCCTCTCTAGCAATGCAGCTATAATCCAAGTAGGATAATCGGGTTAGAAAGAAGAATAAGATTAAATTAAGAAAGCGCTTCTTAAAATCGGCCACTAATCATTTTATTTTGCTCTTTGGCATATCGGTTATATTTTTTTAAGCAGCTCTTTATATAATCATGTGCTTAAAAAAAACTATAACCTTAATTTAAGAGAGTTAGCTATAAAAGGTTTAAATTCCGTCTTGAAAGCATAGAGTTGTTTTTCTTAAAGCGTATTAATAAATCATATTAAACCTTTCTAGCTTAAAAGTTACTCATCTTGCACACCTTCGCTTTTTAGCTGCACCATAGAATCTAAAACGTTAGTTGCCAGCTACCTATTAACCCAACTCTTTTAACAATCTTCTTTGATAAACTATAAATCATTCTATTATCAAATAAACACGCTGTTTAGTTTTTTTTCAGAGGGAAAACTAATAAAAACAAATATTAGTAAAAGTAATACTTGTTTTATTTTACCTAAAACAATAAGATTCGTATTTATATAATGTATTATCTTATATGAAAATTAGGCTAACTTTAATCTTATAACGCTTATTAGGGGATCAACAAAGACATGTCAAAAAAAATGCGCAGAGCAAGCGATTTATCCCATGAAGCAAAATGGGGTAGACTAACACCTGAAGAAATTGCCTATGTGGAACAAAAACTTCAAGATAAGAAGGCTGATGAAGATGAGGATTTACCTACATGGATATTTATTGTAGGCAGATTAGCATTGATACGTCACCGCCCTTTACTGGAAAAATTTCTTTATCATCAAATGGAACCATGGGTATGCATACAAGCTTTAAGAGCCCTGTGCACTTACTGGGAGTACACTCAAGATTACTTAAAAGAACTTAAAATGTTTATTAGAGGTGTAGAATGGGATCCTCATGATGATATACGCTTATGGGCGTTAAGCATTGCCGGAGATTTTCTTAAAGAACATTATGATCCAGAGCTTTTACAGCTTTTATTAGATGTCTTTGAGAAGCTAGGAAAATTGGATAGCCTGCAAGAGCAAAGAGAATATGCCCGTGAATTCATACAAAGCTGCGCCTTTAAAGCTTTAGCTATCGCTTCGGGAAAAAAATACGATGAAATTTTAGATACTGATGATATAGAAAATTGCCTCCTCAACGGTCAAATGGAGCTTTTAGATTTAAGTGTGCTAAAAAAAGCTCGCCAAAGGCTCCAGCAAAAATTTTAATTACCTTTCTAATAAAGGAAGAATAAAAAATGGTTAACTCGCCTTCACAATCTACTTTGCATCTTCCTTTGAATCTCTCTATCCGGGAAGGGTTTACAAATAAACGTATTCAACCTATCAACTACGATAAGGTGCATTTTTTAAAGCAAAAATTAATTCCCCTAATACTTCCCTTTTATGATATTGAGGGCCGCCTCATTCAGCTTTGGAAAATGGATGATAAAATGATAGGAGCTGTGTTAGATAGAGAAGGACAGTTGGTGATTGTACCTGAAAAAAAGATCATTAATTCTTTAAACTCCCAGGAGCCACCGGCTAAACTTATTACTCGTTTAACAAGCTGTAGCTTGCGTAAGTGGGATATCGCCTATGATGTTAATACCCTAAGCCTTTCTATCTGGCCCCATCTTGAAGCAGCAGGTAAGCACAATTATACTTTAACGGGAAAGATTGATAGAAAAAAATATGATCAGGTCCCTCCTCAGGAAGTAATTAAGGATGCGTATAAGCGCTTAATAAACCTGACTGAGAATGGAGCCTTGAATCGTTATCACTATACAGCTTATCGAAAAGAAGCACAAGGCATAGTACTATTAAACAGAGAAGGCAAACCTCTCATAAACCGCAAAAACGGTAAACCTTATGATCATATAAAAGATGTTGAAGGCTACCAAGAAGGTGGAAAAAACCTTATAAGAGATATCAGGTTACGCTTGCGTTTTGATGATCTTACAGCCGATGAGAGAAAAGAGCTTGAAAGTATTTTAGCTAAAACAAGTAGAATTTTAGATGATTCATACAAATTTACCACTAAAGCAGCCACTCCAGCCCATAAGCAATTCTATCAAACCTTGCAACAAACGCGGCTGACAAGTTCTTATAACTCTACCCATCCCCATTCTCCTATTCCTGCTAAAGGTGGAGCAGAAGGAGAGATTGGCGGAGTAGCCTGTAGTATGGAATATATTGAAGGCTTATTCGATTCACCGGACGCTTTATTTGAGAACATTCACTTTTTCTGCACCCCCCAACTCCCTGAAGGAGAATTTCCTTTTTCAAATGAAGAGCTTCAGCACATTTTGCGAGAGCTAGCTTTAGGGATTTATGTAGATAATGCTATACCTTTTTTCAGCTTACATTTCAAACAGGGAACAGCTGATCTATTTCCCGTCATTCATCCAGCTTATGAAAATACTCTCGTAGGTCGTGTAATCAGCATGCTAGATTATATGATGAAGGGTTACCTAAATGGGGGCATTTATTCCGAAGAGTTCGTAGATGAATGGTATAAAAATCCAGACTGGAATAAAAAGTCGTCTTCTGCTTTAGAAAAGCTTATAAGCTTCGAAGAATACTGCAAAGCTTATTTAAAAGATGGAGATAAAAATTATTTTGCGGTTAATGGCTTAACTCATTTAATTAAAAGTAAAAGATTATGGGATAAAATCCATGATGCTCTTTTTGTAGATGAGCCCCACGAAAAAATTTTTGAAAGTCAGGAGGGATTCAAAAATTCATTTAGAATTATTGCCAAACAAAATAGTTATCGTAAAGAAGAAAACTTATTCTTAATAGATACAGATTTTGAGGTTCGCTATACCATAGAACCTTCTCCAGCCTACAATGAAGCGCTCGCAAAGCATGTGAGAAAATATGGATGTATGCCTGCAGCCTATACCGATTTGGAAAATGCTTATGAACTCATGTCAGAAAGAATTCACAATCATATGGTCAAGATGCCTCTTTGTCGCCATTATTTTTCTATGCTTGGGATCATCAATTTTTTTTCTAGTTATTTTTCCACATTAAAAAAATATGGCAAAATTCCTATCTTACCATCATGTGAGCAATCTCTTGCGCACGGATGCCCTCCCTTATTTCCTTATCTTCCTATCTCTATACACCATACAGAAAAGCTTGAAGTTAATAAACGTGAGATCATGCGTCAATTTTTGAAAAGCCACGAAGGAAAGCTAAAAAACTACTTTAAAAACCTTAGCGAGCTAATGCTACTTCATAGAGAAGAAGAAAATTTAGAAAAAAAGTTTTTTTTAGATCAAAAAACAGTCCTCCTTGATCTCTTACAAGAAATCGTCAAAAAAAATGCTTTTCAACATGCTAATTTGTCGGTTCAAACTTTTTTAAATCAAAATGATCTATTCCAACCTACTTATAAACGAGTAGCTTCTCTTTATTTTGAGCAAATTCTATCAGACTACGTTGAAATTTTAAAAAATTTAAAAAACAATTATTACTCCTTGAAACTTAGTGAGCCAAAGGCTAGAGCCCTTTTATATGCCAAACTTTTTGAGTGGATTTTTGATATAAGTAAAATTAGCAATAACTCTGTTACTCTTAATAAACTTCAATATGAACAAATTCATACTTCACCCCAGGTTAGCAAAGAGATCAAAGAAAAGTCCAAAAGAGTGGTAGGAGGTTGCGGAATGGAGCTAGCCACCGAGCAGATACAAGGTTCTCCCCTGGCCAATACCATTGTCCACGATAACTGGAGCAAATTACATGAATTAATTCCCGAGACATGGACTAAAATAAAAAGCGAAAATTTCCAAGGAGCTGCTTTTAGTTTAATGCATGAAGATGCTCCCCTAGAATGGATTCAAAACTACAGTTGGATGGAATCCTATCTTCTAGTCCCTAAAGGAAGTGACTGGAAAGTGGTAGAGCAAAGGCAAAAGCTTGAAGAAGCTATCCAGGCAGACCAAAAAGATGAATTTATGAAATTAATGGCAACAAAGCCGCCTTTGCATAAAATGGTCGATAGATATAAAAGAACACTTCTCCATATTGCTGCTTTAGCTAGAAATCCTTTTTATTTGGACACTTTATTGAGTCAAACTCTAGCCTGTGAGTTAAAGGATGTGCACGGCTATTTACCTATCCACTATGCTGCTATGGCAGGAAATGTAAAACACCTAGAGTTATTATTAAAAAAGAATGCAAATTTGCTCTCTGCAGCAAGCAATAATGGATCGACTGCTTTAATTGTCGCTATTCAACATCAACAGCTAGAGTTCATACATCATTTATTAAAACGGAAAACTGTCTTAGCTACTCTCACTGGCGGATATACAGAATTGCATTGCGCCTTACATGAGGGAGACCTTTCAATCATTCACAGGCTATTGGAAAGTAAATCTATCGTCAATTCTTGCATAAACATTTGCTCTGCTGAAGGAGGAACTCCCCTGATGATGGCTTGCGAGCATAATTTAGTGGAAGTAGCAAGCATTTTACTTGAAAAAGGAGCCGATCCATCTATTAAGCGCCAAGATGGCGTTACAGCTATAGAAATTGCTATAAGGAATAATTGCCTTCCTATCCTTAAATTACTTTTTCAAGCCACCCAACCCTCTTCTCTTGCCATTGAAGCAGCCGCGCAAGAAGGATCCTCTGAAGTTATAGAGTTTGTAGCACTTAATACTCCTAAATTTAGCCAATATAAAAGCTGCTGTGGCGATACTCCCTTACATATTGCACTCCGTTATGGCAATCTTTCTGCAGCACAGCTCTTAATCAATTTTACAGAAGATTTAAATAGCGTTAATATAGAAAATGAAACACCTTTCAGCATAGCTGCTTCCCTAGGAGCTTGGTCTATTGTCAAAGAACTTTTCAAAAAACATGCCTCCATCTACCCACGGCCCTTATTAGCAAGCACCTATAACGCCTGCATAAAAAAAATATT
This sequence comes from Neochlamydia sp. EPS4, assembly GCF_000813665.1. NCBI lineage: Bacteria > Pseudomonadati > Chlamydiota > Chlamydiia > Parachlamydiales > Parachlamydiaceae > Neochlamydia > Neochlamydia sp. EPS4. The sequence goes on from NZ_JSDQ01000098.1 coordinate 50,786, forward strand.
TAATTCTATAGATATATCTTCCGAGGAGCTAGATAAGTATACGCTATTAGCCGCGCAGGCAGGAAGTTATGAGATTATTTCACTCATTTTCAAACCTATGGGAGCAAATTTAGAAGCCATCGAAGGACCTAACGGATGGAAGCTGTTACATTATCTTGCAAAGGCTGATGGTATCTTTCTTTTTAGAAGTTTGATTTATAAGGTAAAAGATAGAATGCAACCGTTAGAAAAAGAATATGGTAAAACACTTGCTTATATTGCTGCAGAAAATGGAAGCTTGCGTGTATTGCATTTCCTTATTCAGATAGTAAAGAAAAACAATATTTCTTTAGAAAATCATTATGGAAAAAAACACCTTTTCTATGCAGCTATGAAATCAGGGCAGCAGGCTTGCATTGAACTGCTGTTGAAGAGCTTTACAACCATCGATTTAGTCAACATTCCTCTTGATGATCGTAATTGCTGTGCTTCTCATTTAGCTGCTCAAACAGGTTCACAGGCATTAGTACAGTTATTGGTAGAAAAAGGTGCCAACCTTTCAAAAATAGACGATAAGAACTATTCTCCCTTATTTTATGCTATTCGATCCAATAGCTTAGAATTAGTCACATTCCTACTCAAGCACAAAATCCTTATAAGTGGAGAGGATTTATGTGAAGCTGCACGAAAAGATGATGAAAGAATTTTTGATTTATTAATGCTTACCAAGCCTCCACAAGCTGTTTTAGACGATGCTTTATATGAGGCCATTCTTCATCATTCTAAGAAAGCTTTTTTTCTCTTACGCAAGAATTTTGCCTCCTTTAACTATGCTAACCCCTATGGATGGACTCCTACAATGTTAGCTGCATTTCGAGGAGATAAGGAAATTCTTGAAGCCATCTTACATACAGGCTTTCTAGATAAGAGAACTACTCATTCTGATTATAATGCTTTGCATCTAGCTTGTTCACAGGGAAATCCTCACAGTGTTCAGCTTCTTCTAAATGCGGGATTTCTGAATGAAGGCCACAAATCTGGTAAATCTAATCTAGAGCTTGCTTGCAAGCATCCAGGTGTAGTTGCTATTTTAAACAATAAGACAGCCGAAAGAGATTTAAGGGTTAGTAAGTTTTATCAAATGTTGAATAATGATGATGTCAATGGTTTACTAGAAATTTTCCCTCAGTTTGATTCTAAGGAGATAATCTTCTCGCCTGATAACTTTTCTAATTATTGGGGAACTTATCTACATTGTATTCTTCAATTTTCTAAAAAGGATAATGTTCGCTTTCTTATAAGCGAATTATTAAAATATCCCGTTCTTATACATAAAGTAAGTGATAGTAATGGAGATACAGTCGCCCACCTGCTTGCCAAAAACAATCTATCTCTTTTGAGCATTCCTGCTAATGAATTAACTATAAAAAACCATAAAGGAAGCACCCCTCTCCATTTAGCAGCGGAATACTGCAATCTTGTAGAGTTAAAAACACTTATTCAACAGCTTAAAAAGAAAGATTTAAATAGAAAAGATAATGAGGGGCGTACCCCCCTCTTTTATGCTATACGGAACAATACTCCAACTAGTAAAGAAAACATTCGTATACTTGCTGAATTTGGAGCCAATCTTGAACATTATGACTTTGAGCGGATAACACCACTGATTTTTGCATGCAAGCGTAATAAATCCCTTGCCGTTAATGCTCTCTTAAAATATGGAGCTTGCCCCAATCAAATAGGAACGTTAGAAAAGGTAACGCCTTTATCTATCTCTTTGGCCTTAGAAAGAGAGGAAATCGCTCGCCATCTCCTTCTCAAGGGGGCCAATCCTCATATTATAGATGAAAAGGAAATTAACATTATTACTCTTCCAGGAGCAAAGCGAGTGCTCAAGCTATTGATGGCACGCCAAGAGGCATGTAATAATACCTCTCGCTCAAGCCTAGAACCTGCCCATCTTGCAGCTTATCATGGCCAAACAGATATTTTATCCAACTTAAAACAATTAGGTGTTTCTTTAGATACCCGCGTAGAATTACAAGCATCAGAAAATTTAAATGATTTGCCTGATAATGACAGCCTTCTTCAAGGAGCCACTCCCCTTCATTTGGCCATCTTTAATGGCCAAGCAGAAACTGCCAGATGGCTACTAAAACAGCAAGTTCAAGTCCAATCAAAAACTGATCAAGGCTTAGATGTTTTATCATTTGCTGCTATGAACAAAGCTGCCAAGCCGCTCTTAGAGATATTCTATAAATATCGTATTTCAAAAAATGTTGAAAGCCTCAATCAAGCTGCTCGAATAGCAATCTCTCAGGATAATATTGAGGCCGTCATTTATCTCTATCAGCATGGTATCACTCCTAATACTTTATTAAAGCCCTATCATACAGGCTTGCATATTGCTTGCATGCAAGGAGCCTTGCAAAGCACAGCATGGCTCTTACAGAATGGTGCGGATCCATGGGCAAATGGTCCTCTAAACAAAAATGCTTTTGAATTAGCGGCAGAAAATGGCTCTTATACACACTTTCGACTTTTGATTGGATTTGCACGGCCGGATTTAGATGAAACTAATCACGAAGGTAAAACATTGATGCATTTAGCTGCCACAGCTAGAAACTTCAACCATATCGTAATTTTAATTTTAAATCATGCCAACTTAGACATCCAAGATGATACCGGATTAACTCCCTTACATAGTGCAGCTCAAAAAGGCCAGGTAGAGATTGTTCGCTTACTATTAACTTGCGGTGCAAATCAAGAAATTTGCAATGTTGAAGGCAAACGTCCTATTGATTTGGTTGCCGAAGATAACCATACCTTACGTCGTGTCTTCAAAAAATATCAAAAGTTGGATAGAAAAAAGAAGAAAAATGAAACACTTTTACATCGAGCCGTAAGAAGTAATTACCCGCTAGCTATTCCTCTCTTATCTCGTACACAATATATCAACGAACAAGACAGTGAAGGCAGTTCTGCTTTACATTTAGCTGTAAGAAAAGGACAAACAGAATCTGTGCGCCGCCTTTTGCACTCTCAATCACCTGTTAATATTGATGTGGATATTTGTGATAAACACTACCGTACGCCTTTATGGTATGCCTGTGTGCAAAAACAACATTTTGATATCGCCAAATTACTCATTAAGGCAGGAGCTCATGCATTATATCCAGATATTTCGGCCTTAAATATTATCCAACAGGTAGAGAAAATAAACTTTGAGGGAAAGGAAAAACTTTTAAATTTATTAAATAATGAGGCCAAAAAATTCCTTCATAAAATAGGACCTCTAATATAACTAAAAAAACCTAAGGCTATTAAAAGAGGAAACTTAAGTACAATTGCCAGGCTTAATTTTAGGCTAATATATAACACGCTGGCCACTTGGATAAAACAAAAGCAACAAGATAATTGGCTGTTAAAAGACGAGAGATGAAATCAGTAAGTTAAGGCTATTAGGTTAAAATATATAAGGGAAATAGCACTGCATAATTTAAGGACAAACACCCTATTCAACATTACCCTAGCTACCTCTCTTTATGCTTATATAAACATAAAATAATTAATAAGAAAAACACTTTTTTATAAGAAAAGAAAGGAAAATAGGCGAAGCAAATTTAAATAAAGGCTGAAGAAATTTTCAGAGTTTGACCCAGTATAATTCACTGTTCAGATGGTGCTTAAGCATATATATAGGATAAAAAAAATTTAACTCATTATATAAGGAAATAATTTTATGTCTCTTACCGTTTCTTTTTCTTGCACTCGTATCCGTGCTAAATATGACGGAAAAAAGCTTTCTTTAGTTAAAAAAAATTCAAAATTGAACTGGAAAAAAAATCCCGTTTTGATGACTGCCGAAGAAAAGAGAGCCATAAACTTTGAGCATATTATGGCAATTCTTCAAGGAGACTCTCTATTGCCTTCTGCCTTAGCAGGCTTAGATCCAAAAAAATTATCACCAGAAATTTCAATGCTCGACCGAATTTATAGAAATGCTATTGATCACTATATAAAGACTTTAAAAGATGCTTCCGGCTCAGATACTAACAATTTAAAAAAATTAAGAAGCCGACATCAATGGACATGGGTCAAAATAGCAGTCGCAGGAGCTGTTGTTTTAGGCGGTACAGGAGCACTGGGAGGAGCTTTGGCGGGAGGAGGTATAGGTGCAGTGCCCGCCGGAACAATAACTTTTGCATGCGGGTTGTTAGGAAGTAGCTTTTCTGCACGAAAGCTAGTGGACACTTTTATTTTGCGCGAAGGAAGTACACATCGATTAAAGTGGATTCAATCCATAGACCTAGCTGAAAAAAATAGGTTAGAGAACATGCAAGTACATTTAGAATTGAGCGCCGCACGGGTGTTAAAAGAGCTTCAGGAATTAGAAAAAGATGAAGAATGTTCGGTTGATTTATTTAGAACGCTACAGCAGCATTTTTTAGTTAACCAAGCTTTGTTTCCACAACAAGCTTTTATTATAGAAGGCGTAGATATAGCTACTTTTCTCCTTCAGTTAAAAGATAAATTTGCTTTCTCCTAACTATGCCAGAAGAGGAACTTATATGTTTGCCCTTTTCCAAAATATATCTAATGATTTTAAAAAATATTTTTCTAATTTATGGGTGGAAAAAGAAGATCCGCTTGACACCGAGGCAAGAATAGAATGTGAAAGGCTTAGACCTGAGATTGAAGAATTAAAGCGAAAAACCTTTCTCCTGGATACCTTTATAAACGAAAGGCCAGAGCTAAAAAATAAATGCTTAGAATATTACCATAAATATAAACATTTTTTCATCAAGAATCAAAGGGGTTCTCCAAGAACAAGGCTTGCTATTGATCTTGACCTTAATAATCCTGTGGATCAATTAAATATTCTAGAAGTAGAGAAAATCGATCTTGAGTATGAATTAGATCAACGCATAGATTTCATCCCAAGCTTTAAAGAAGTTTACGCCTTATTTGAAAAGCATGTGCTAGAAGCAGAAAAAGCTGCAAAAGGTGCAGGAAATGTTTTTCCTCTTCTTTTAACACAAGCTTTGGAAAACAAGGAAGATTGAA